>CALCTT010000016.1 GCA_937906895.1 uncultured Clostridia bacterium
GGGACGATGTGGGCATCGTCCCCTACAAATTAATCATCCCGATAAATTATAATTTACACATAAAAATATCCCTGCACTGATTGGAGTACAGGGATGTAAATATCAAACATCAAATATAAGTTATTAATCAAGGAAGTCGCGGAGCTTTTTGCTTCTGCTTGGATGACGAAGTTTACGGAGTGCCTTTGCCTCAATCTGACGGATACGCTCACGAGTAACATTAAATTCCTTACCAACCTCTTCAAGTGTTCTTGGATGTCCGTCTTCAAGACCGAAACGAAGAGAAAGAACCTTTTCTTCACGAGGAGTAAGAGTTTTAAGCACCTCTGCAAGCTGTTCCTTAAGAAGTGAGATTGATGCTGCATCCGCAGGTGAAAGTGCTTCATCATCAGGAATAAAGTCACCTAAATGACTGTCTTCCTCTTCACCGATTGGTGTTTCAAGAGAAACAGGCTCCTGTGCAAGACGAAGAATTTCACGAACCTTATCAGGTGTCATATTAAGTTCTACTGCAATTTCTTCTGCTGATGGGTCATGACCGTTTTTATGAAGAAGCTGACTGCTTGTCTTTTTAACCTTATTGATTGTTTCAACCATGTGAACAGGAATACGGATTGTTCTTGCCTGGTCAGCAATAGCACGGGTAATCGCCTGTCTAATCCACCATGTAGCATAAGTTGAGAACTTAAAGCCCTTTGTATAGTCGAACTTTTCAACAGCCTTAATAAGGCCCAAATTACCTTCCTGAATAAGGTCAAGGAACTGCATTCCACGACCGACATAACGCTTTGCGATACTGACAACAAGACGAAGGTTAGCCTCTGCAAGACGCTGTTTTGCTTTTTTATCATCATCAGCAATACGGATAGCAAGTTCGATTTCTTCTTCAGATGTAAGAAGCGGAACACGACCGATTTCCTTAAGATAAACTCTTACAGGGTCGTCCATAACGAGAGTTTTGCTGTCACCCATTCCGCCGTCGTCTGTTTTTGCCATATCACTTTCATCAGTAATAGCATCTCTTGCCATATCGCCAAGGTCGTCAATAAGCTCAATATTGTTTGACTCAATCATCTCATAGAGTTTTTCAAGCTCGTCCATATCAATATCAAGTTCAAGAATTGCATTGTCAATTTCCTGAGTTGTAAGCTTACCAACTGCTTTACCTTTTTCAATAAGCATTTTTAAGGCTGATTTCTTATCAATATTTTCCATTATTGTGTATCTCCTTCACATTTATTGATTATCATTAAAAAACTTCAAAAAATCCTCGTCAGTAATAGCATCCACATCTACACTTTTTAGTCTTTTTTTATTTTTTTCATTTAATATTACGCTTATACAATCCTCACACTCTGCAAAAGTGTTCTTAAGAGTATGTGATATTGTCTGAATTTTTGCAACAGCATTAATTTCATCATCTGTCAGTTCACCATACAAAAATGAAATTTCGTGGGATTTACCCTGACGGATTCTGTCAGTTACTGCTTTATAAATTCTGCCGTTAAAATCTGTTACAAAATCTTCAAAAGAAATCTTTTTATCACAATCATTTAAAAACTCAGGATTTGCCATAATAAGTGCTATGAGCATTTCCTCTGCCTTTGCACCTCGATAATAGGCTTTCCTTTGAGGATTCAGCTTGTCCAATATATCCTCTTGTCTTTGAATTTCGGTAAATTCTCTTTTTTGCTGAATTACCGTATTCCTTTTTGCCTGACGCTTTGCTTCAGTAACCACAACATCCTTTGAAACGGACAGCTCGTCCGCTATTCTTGAAGCATATATTTCAAGCTCAATAGGACCTACTGTTGATAAAACCTTGATTGCAGCCTGAAGATACTGACGTTTACCGTCATCACTTGCCAAATCATATTTACTCTGCTCACGAAGAAGAGCAAACTCCACTTCATTTGCAGCACCTGTGATTATGGCTTTCATTTTTTCAACGCCATAATTCTTAATGATTTCATCAGGGTCTTTACCGCCACTTAATCGAAGAATTTTAATCTTCGCATTAGTTTTCTTGAAGATTGTCAAAGCCCTTGCTGCTGCTTTCTGCCCTGCCTCGTCAGCATCATAGGAAATAAGAATTTCAGATGCATATCGTGAGAGCAGCTGTGCCTGTTCGCTCGTAAGTGCAGTTCCCAGTCCTGCAACGGCATTTGTAAACCCTGCCTGATGAAGTGCGATAACATCCATATAGCCTTCACAAAGAATGAGGCTGTCCTTACCGCTTTTCTTTGCAAGATTCAAAGCAAAAACACCCATACTCTTTTTATATACAAGAGTATCTGATGTATTAAGATATTTTGGTTTGGAGTCGTCCATAACTCGTCCGCCAAAAGCAATTACATTTCCTTTAACGTCGATTATAGGGAATATAACACGATTACGGAAATTGTCGTAAATATTATCGGGATTTTTCTGCGAACGCCTTGCAAGATTTGCAAAAACAAGTTCTTCTTTTGTAAATCCTTTATTTATTAAATGATTTGTAAGTGCAAAGAAAGAGTCAGGAGCAAAGCCCAAGCCAAATCTTACGATTGTTTCGTCTGTCAGTCCTCTTTCTTTAAAATATCTGTAACCGATTGAACCATCCTGTGTCTGTAAGCATTTATGGAAAAACCTTGCAGCCTCACGATTTGCCTCGAGCATACGAAGTCTGCGTTTATTCATTGTGCTGTCGTAGTTATTTTCATCAGGAACATCAAGTCCTACTCTGTCTGCTAAAAACCTGACAGCATCAATATAATCAAGATTTTCAATGTTTTTTATAAATGTTATAACATCGCCACCGTTACCGCAACCGAAACAGTAATATGACTGCGTATCGGGATAAACGGTAAAGGATGCTGTTTTTTCACCGTGAAACGGACAAAGTCCTTTGCTTATTCGCCCTGCTCGTTTCAGGTTTACATAAGAAGAGATGGTACCTTCAATATCGGCACGGTTTCTCAGTTCCATTAAAAAATCGTCTGATAATGCCAATATTATCCCTCCTCAAGTCCGATATCAACCCAAGAATCAGGGATGAAAATATTTTTATATACCGCTATAAGATAACGGTCACTCATACCTGCAATGTAATCGCAAACGGCACGAGGAACGTCTTCTGTTTCAATTATGTAATGATAGGCTTTCGGAATTTTTTCAGGATTATTTAAAAAATAATCATAGAGACGAAGAATAATGTCAATCGCCTTTGTTTCCTCACCCTTGCAGACAGGATTTGTATAAACCTTATCAAACATAAATGCGTGAAGCTCGTCAAAGGGCTGTTGAACACGAGGAGAAAAGACGATATCGTCAACACTGTTTTCAACAACATCAAGAACCATTGTGTTAATTCTTGCACTCTTTTTAAAGCCTAATTCCTTGCGGATTGCCATTGGAATGTCCTCTTCACACATAACTCCCGCACGGACAGCATCGTCAATATCGTGGTTAATATAGGCAATTTTATCGGCAAGCTTTACAATTCTGCCTTCAAGTGTATCAGCCTCTTTACCGCGAGTGTGACAGGCAATACCGTCACGGACTTCATAAGTAAGATTAAGTCCCTTACCACTTTTTTCAAGTCTTTCAACAACTCGTAAACTCTGCTCATAATGGCGGAACCCACCCGGGAAAACGGAATCTAGCGCTCTCTCCCCTGCGTGTCCGAACGGTGTATGACCTAAATCGTGTCCCAAGGCAACAGCTTCGGTCAAATCTTCGTTGAGATAAAGACCGTTTGCAATTGTTCGTGCAATCTGTGACACCTCAAGAGTATGGGTAAGTCTTGTTCTGTAATGGTCACCCTCAGGAGACAGGAAAACCTGAGTTTTATGCTTTAATCGACGGAAAGAGTTTGAATGGATAATTCTATCTCTGTCACGCTGAAAATCAGTTCTCAAAGGACATTTTTCCTCAGATGTGTTTCTACCCCTGGTATTAACACTAAGACACGCTTTATCTGACAAGATAATTTTTTCATTGTTTTCAATTTTTTCTCTGATAGTCATTTATAGTGCCTCCTTTGTTCTAAAAATCCCTTCTATTTATATATACGCAAAAAAATTCAAAAACCCTTTATTTTTTTCTAAAAATTTTTAAAATTCGCAAAATTCTTCTGAAACAACTGTAGAAAATACTTTTCCATAGCTTAATTCTGTCAATTTTGCATTTATATTATCCTTATTTTCACTTTTTATTCTGAAAGTTACTTTTACGTTATCTGTATATTCAGTATCGAGAATTACTGTATCCTCACGAGATAAGAAATCACTTAACTTACCGTAAAATGTGTAATCACATTCCACAGCTAAATCAAGACAATGTGCCATTGTGATAATCTTTGCACTGTCAACACCTATTTTAGCACTGTGTGAATATGCACGGACAAGTCCTCCGCCACCTAAAAGTATTCCGCCAAAATAACGGGTAACAACAACGCAGACGTCAACAAGGTTTTCCTTTTCAAGCACATCAAGAGCAGGCACACCCGCAGTCCCCTGTGGCTCACCGTCGTCAGAGTATCGTTTTATGCCACCTTCACGAAGAATATAGGCATAAACATTGTGAGTTGCGTCCCAATGCTTCGCTTTAATTTCAGCAATAAAAGCATTAGCCTCCTCAACAGTTGTGACAGGCTTTGCATAACCGATAAATCGTGAACGCTTTACAACATATTCATCGCTATTAAATTCTTTGACTGTACGATACTCTTTAGGCATTTGAGTTCCTCCTTTGTAGCCGCTGAGAATTGTGACCAAGATTTAAGAAGTGGTTACCCATACAAAAACAAAAGGTGGTACTTTTTACTGTACCACCATTGTGTTTTAAAAAAATTATTTTGAGAGATTGTAACGTTTGTTAAATCTGTCAACACGTCCGCCTGCGTCAACAAGCTTCTGCTTACCTGTGAAGAATGGGTGGCAATTTGAGCAGATATCAACCTTTAAATCTTCTTTTGTTGAACGAGTTTCAAATGTAGCACCGCAAGCGCACTTTACTGTTACTGTTTTATACTCTGGATGGAGTCCCTGTTTCATGACAATTGTCACCTCTTTCAGTACTTATTTACATAGCCTAATAAGTTTATCACAACACTATTCAAAAATCAAGTGTTTTTTTAAAGTTTTAGTGAAATTTCTTTTGAAAGATGGAAAGAATAAAGAGTTATTGTTACATTTTGTAAACCGAAGCACTCTTCAGCTGCTTTTTTATACATTTTCATCTGTTCTTTATATTTTTCACAAAGTTCTTCTGCTGAACTGACTTTATCAGTTTTATAATCAACGATTTCACCGGTATTGCCGTTGATTACAATACCGTCAATTATGCCTTGAACAATCACATTTTCGCCACATACATCTTTTGGTAATGTGTCATTGACCTGACAAACAGGCACAGACATAGAAAACTCCTGCTCACGGACATATTTTTCAGCAGACGTAATTCTTTTATAAATGTCACTTTCAAAAAAGGCTTTGAGAGAATTTATATTAATTGCCTCTGCTTCCTTTTCTGTGAATGTTTTATTCTCAACCAATCTCTTGATTTCACCTGACAAATCTTCACTTGCACTCTTAAAATCGCACATTTCCATAAACTTATGAGCAAGTGTGCCTCGTTGTGCCGGTGTTAAATCCCCTGCTCCTGAAAATGCAGGATTTTCACTTGCAAGATATTTAAGGTTTTCATCAGACTCCATAGCAGAAGCCGCATATTTTACAGGAATGTTTGAAAGAACCTCGTAAGGATATTTATATGAAAGTCTGTCGCTAATCATTTCAAGGACTTCATCATCACAGTTATATATGATTTTTTCTTCCTTTTCCTTTATAAAGTCAGGACTCTTTTCAAAAATGCCAAAGTCAATGGGAGGACTTTCAGGATTTTTACAGCAACTGATTAATTCCTCAAAATTAAAAGCAGAATGATTCATCATTGCAAGTAAAATCCATTGAGAATAACTTGAACACAGCGAAATCGGTACGGCAGGTTCAGTAAAGCTACTGTAATAGTTATAATAAAGCTCAACAATCTTTTTATACGGATTGTACATTGAGCCAACAAGATAAAGCTTTTCCTCTGCTCGTGTCATCGCAACATAAAGGACTCTTATCTGCTCGGCAATTTCTTCTTGCTTTTCAAATATTTTGATTGTATTTGATGGTAATGTTGCAAAATCCTTATGTAAATCAGGGAAATAACGAGGTGTAGCAACACCTAATTTTCTGTTGACTCTTACTTTGTTGAAATCAGTTGTGTTTATTGATGATGCACAATTACCTACAAAAACAACAGGATATTCAAGACCTTTACTCTTGTGAATTGACATTATCTGTACAACATTATCATTTTCTGATATTTCATTTGCACTTTCAAGGTCCTTATTATTCTTTCGTATTCTGTCAAGGTAACGGATAAAGCCTGAAAGTCCTGAACCACCGTTTGCCTCATAGTTTTCTGCATAAGAAATCAGCAATTCAAGGTTGAGTATTCGCTTTTCACCGTTATCCATCGCACCAACAATGCTGTCATACGAGGTTATTTCAAATACACGACGGATAAGACTGCCGATATCCATTGTGACGGACAAGGTTCTGAGTAGTGACAGCAAGTCGATAAAATCTTTTACTTTTTTATCCGTATCATAATGGCTTTTTACCGCATTATAGAAATTGCCTTTACGCTCTTTGCAACGGTATCTTGCCAAATCATCCTCTGTAAACGGAAATAATGGAGAAAGCATAACGGCTGCTAAAGGTACATCCTGAACAGGATTATCAATGACTTTTAGCATTGAAATCATTGTAACCACTTCACGACTTTCAAAAAAGCCACCTGTTTTTTGGAAATATGCAGGTATTCCCATAAGCTCAAGTTCTCTTGCGAAAACCTGTGCTTTATCCTTAACTGCACGCAAAAGAATACAGATATCACTGTATTTTACAGGTCTTTCCTCACCTTTTTTGCCGACAAGAGTTTTTGACTCAATAAGCTCATTGATTATATGACCCATATGACGGGCTTCTGCTATAAGGTCAGAGCCTCTCGAATTATCCGACTCAACAATATGAACACTTACATCAGCGGAAACAGACTCATCGTAATTTCCGCCAAACTGAAGCTGTTCACCGTTGCGATAATCAATACCACAGCTTTTTCTTGTCATAAGAAAATCAAAAAAGAAGTTAATTCCTTTTACAACACCTTCACGACTGCGGAAATTCTTATCAAGGCTTATTGTTGCAGGATAATTATCACCTTTAAACTCCTCAAATGAGTCCTTATATCCCATAAAGATTTCAGGCATTGCCTGACGGAAACGGTAAATGCTCTGCTTTACATCTCCGACCATAAACTTGTTATGATTATCCTTTGAAATTACAGAAAAAAGTGTGTCCTGAGCCTCATTGGTATCCTGAAATTCGTCAATTAATATTTCAGCAAAGTTATCTGAAAGTTCCTGTGCCAATGGCGTTTTTGTATATGTTCCGTCTTCATTGAAATCCACAAGAATCTTTAATGCAAAATGGAGAATGTCGGAAAAATAGTATGTATTATTTTCCTGCTTTTTCTCGTTAAGACGAATCATAAACCCGGTTACAACATCTTTGAGAATTGCCATAATCGGTCTTAAATAATCCATATCCTCTTTGTATTCAGCCTCTGTGCATACAAGAATAGAATTTACAGCAGAAAGATATTTTTTTATACCGTCACGACGACCTTTTATATCGTCATAATAACAGTCTTTTTCTTCTTTTGGAATTGTCGGAAATCTGCCAAAGCTCAAAGACTCTGTTAAAAGCTTTATTTCATCCCATTTTTCAGGATTGTTATATATAAGATTAAGAATATTTTTTATATTCAACTGAATTGGTGCTAAATCGTTACTTATTGCACCTGCAAGATTGCTGTTCCGGGGTGCATCAGCTATAATATCGTCAGCCTTTACCAGAATATGCTCAAGGATTTCTGCAAGACGATTTAAACAGTATTTACCCCATTTTGTTTCGTATATGGATAAATCTTCAAAATAATCTAAAAAAGTTGTTTCAAGCCATTTTAAAGGGTTTTGTGATGCCATAGCGAACTCGTAAAGAGATAAAACAGATTCAATGAGATTATAGTCGTTTCTGCCATTTGTGAAAAGTTTAAGAAACGCCTCTGTTTCTTCTTCAGGACGAGTGTAAAGCTCCTCCAAAACCTCCGATAAAACTTCACGCTTTAACATATCGTGTTCAACGTCTGAAAGCATACCGTAATCAGGTGCAATTCCTGCTTTTTCAAAATTTTCCTTCAGGAGTTTTCCGCAGAAGCTGTCCATTGTTGAAATCTGGGCACTTGAAAGATACATTTTTTGTCTTTTAAGATACTGATTTCGTGGTTGCTCACGAATAAGTTCAGAAAGTCTTTGGGCAATTCGTTCTTTCATTTCTGCAGCAGCAGCCTTTGTAAAGGTTACAACAAGAAGTTTTTCAATATCAACGGGATTTTGAGCATCAGTAATTCTCTGAATAACTCGTTCAACCAAGACGGCAGTTTTACCTGAACCTGCAGCAGCAGACACAAGTACAGTACCATCTCTTGACTCAATAGCCTGTTTTTGTGCATCAGTCCATTGTCTTGCCATCTTCGTCACTCCTTAACTGAGATAATGCATCTTTAAATGAAAGAACATTCATTTCTCTTATATTGTCGTCAGCTTCTCGTTTGCATACATCCTTATAACTGCACCAGGTACAGCCATCTTCCACAGGTAATGCAGAAATATAGCCACTTTGCAAATCCTCAGCCATATTCTTTATTGATGTATCAACAAGCATTTTAAGGTGCTTTAAGGATTCAAGGGAAATAACCTTACCTTTTAACGAGCCTGTTTTTTCGTCATAAGATGCAGGTAAAAATACGCCCTCGTTAGTTTTATCCATCGCCTCAAAAACCTGAAGATTGTTAAGAATCATACCGTCCATAGCGTGTTCTTTTGCAGACAATGACTGTGCATCTGTTTTGTCGGAGCTTCTTTCTAATTTATCGGAAGTTACCTTTGTGTTTTTTGCTTGGAAATACAATACACCTGCAGGAATTATATTGTCTTTATAATACTCTTTTCCGTTTTCCCATATTGCAAAAAGGTAAATGAGCATCTGCATATTAAGACCGTAAAAGACCTCACCAAGCTGAAATTCCTTACCGCCTGTTTTATAGTCAACAACTCGTATAAATGTGTTATCCTCGGTTCCAAAACTGTCAACACGGTCAATGCTGCCTACAATTTTTACAAAGCCACCGTTTGGAAGGCTTATTTCATAAGGTGAAATATCACCGTCGGGAGCAATTTTAAGTTCAAAATCAACAGGAGTAAACTCACAGACTGCAAATTCCGATACAAGTCGGAGAATAATGTTATATGCTGTTTCCTTGATAAGTCGGATTGTTCGCATAAATGACGGATTTTTGTTTTCATATCCGCCCATAACATCGCAGATATATCCGTCAATTATCTCATTTGATTTATCTTTTATGACATTTTGCGACATTTTACGAATTGTGTCTTTCTTGTTTTCACATAAAAACTGCTCTAACGCATAGTGAATAACAGTACCGTACAATGCGGCATCAACCTCTGCTTCTTTTCGAGGTTTGATTTTTATACCGTATTCGCAGAAATAGCTGAACGGACATTTATAGAATTTTTCAATTCGTGAAGCAGACATATACATATTTTTGCCGAAAAATTCTGTTGCAAGGTCACTATCCGAAATAGAGAAATCCTTTTTGTCTGCTTTTTCGATTTTTACAAGTTCATTTTCACCGTCATTCTCTGTAAAATATTCCTTTAATGTTTCACAGAGTACAGAGCCGTTAACCGACTCACCTGCCATAACCGAAAATGCTGATTTTCTGCTTTCAATTAAGTCAAGTTTTGTGTTTTCTTTTCTGACATTGCATTTTGGGAACAGCTTTAAAACCTCACCCACCATTTCAGATGGTGTCAATGAAGAAGAATCACTGCCAAGTGCAGAATATGTTAAATAAAGCTTATCCGTTGCAAGAGTTATTGCGTGATATGCGATAAATGTTTCGCTTACGCTGTTATATTCAAGATTACTGATAATCGGCAATCCGTGTTTAATTAATTCACAGCGTTCTGTGTCGTTGAAAATCACACCTGATGAGCTTTCTCCGGGAAATACACCTGTGTTGACACCCATAAGAAAAACTGCTTTTGGTGCAGAAGCACGGATTCGGTCAGCCCCACCTATAATTACCTCGTCCATACCGTTTGGAATTACGCCGATATCCTTTGATGCAACAAGTATATTGAAAAGCTCTGTATATCTTTCAAGTGAAATTGCAGAATTACCAAGTGCAGAATAAAGTCCGTCAAAAATTTCAGTAAGCATTTTCCATATTCTGCCCTGTTCGAGAGATAAATCAATTTCGTTATTTTCTTTTAAGTATGTAGTAAAGACTTTTAAATTATCATCAATATGTGCATTTCTTAAAAAATTGAATAATTCTTCAGAGATTGTTGCTCCACTACTATTTTTTATTTTTCCTTTAAGAGATAAAATCGGTCCTACAATTCTCTGTCTTAATTCATTGATTGTATTTAATGTTTCTTCTGCACTTTCGTCAAATTCTTCGCCGAAACCTTTCGGATTGTCAGTCCACTCATCCCTCCACGCAGAAGCACGGACTTTCCACATAAGACAATAGTCTTCCAAAAGACCTATTTCCTCAACAGTAAAACCATAAAGCTGAGTTTTCAAAAGTCTTAAAACTGTTTCAGTATCAAAGCCCTTTACAAGAATATCGAGAAGGCATTTAAGGAACACGATAAGCGGTTGTGTGTCAACAGGCTGACGATTATCGTGGAAACAGTCAATATCATATTTTCTGAATGCTGATGCTAAATCTTTTTTGTATGCTTCCTCATTACGGACAATAACTGCAATATCACGATAACGGAGATTTTCTGTTCTGACTAATTTCTTGATTTCTGCAGCAACCACCTGACATTCCTCTGTTTTTGTTCTGCAAGGAATGATTTCAATTGCATCTGCACTGTTTTCATACACTTTGCTTTCTGATGAAAAAATATTTTCTTCAAGGAAATTAAGTTCGTCTTTTTTGAACTCTTTTTTTGAATAAAGCACCTTTTCGGGAGCAATTTTTACATTTATTTTATTTGCAATTGATTTAAGCTTTTTTATCTCAACATTTGCGTTGTAAAAAAGCTCATATCGGTCATTATTTTTTGATGTGTCGCAACAGAATGTTACAAATACATCATCAGCCTGACGCATAATCTGTTCGATTATGTTATATTCCTGACCTGAAAAACCTGAAAAAGCATCTAAAAATACGGTTTTACCTTTGAAATAATCAACTTGGAAAAGCAAATCATAAAGCATATTGAGGTTATCACAGCTGTCGCTGAAATTCTGTGACATCATAGCATCATAACAAGTGAAAATCATTGATAATTCATTAAGCTTTGATGCAAAAGACGACTTTTTCACAAGACTTGAATATTCGTCTAACTGCTCATTCGAAATTCCGCATTTTTTTACTTCACGATGAAAATTGAGAATTTCATCAATTAACTGCGGAAACTTTTTATAACGGTTAAATACGGTGAGTTTGTCCTCTAAGGTTTCAATTGCACGACTCATAAGAACTGCACGAACACCGTCGTCAGCTGTCTTTTTATCTATTTTTCCGTATTGGGACAAAAGCCTTTCTGCAACACGAGAAAAGCTTAAAATTTCAACATTATTTATTTTTTCATTACCAAGAAGCTCCAACATTCCTTTTTCAGTTTCAAATGAAAACTGTTCAGGTACAATGATAATTGCTTTGTTTGCATTTTTTTTAGCAATATCACTTGCCATTGACCTGATAAGTCGTGTTTTTCCGCTTCCTGTTCGCCCTGTTATAATGTTGAGCATAATTCTTGCCCCTTTTAATTTAATTTCCCCTCCCTCCACGAGGGAGGTGGCATTTTCGCAAGAAAATGACGGAGGGAGTTTGTAGATTTTTATACTCCCTCAGTCTGCTTCGCAGACAGCTCCCTCAATGAGGGAGCGGATTGTTCCTTTATACTAACTTATAAATCACTGCTCCGTGAGAATTTACTGTACAAGTAAAATTTTCTTTTACTTTTTCAACATTTTCTTTTTTCCATAAATCACGGAGAGTATATTCTCCTGACAAGTCGTATTTTGTCAAGTCAACTGTGATTTCTTTTTCTTCGTCTGAAACATTGAAAACTGCTATCAAAGGCTTTTCGTCAGAAGAAGTTGCTGTCCAGATGATTGTGCTTTCGTCACGATAAACCTGTTTACCACCGTGAGAATTCTGGTTTACATCAATAATTTCCTCATTTGTCATAAGTGAAAGAGTCCACTCGTCATTATTTCTCATTTCACCGCCAAACATTAACGGCGAACGGAAAATTGACCAGAGTGTCATCAATGCGATTTGTTCGTCTTTTGTAAACTGAGTATATCTGTCCTGCGGACCGTGACAAGTACCATTTATTGAAATATTACCAAGAGGCAACATATCGCAATCAGGCCAGCATCCCTCACCTACATAAGGAGCCCATTTTTCGCACTTGTCGAACATTTCATAAAGCTTGTCCCACCAGTCCCAGAAGTCACCTGTAAGACGCCACATATTAGCATACTCACACAAGTGGTCAGCAACTGACAATTCAGCAGGTCCCGGAGAAAGACTCAAGACAATGTCACGACCTGTTTTATCAATTGCTTTTCTTATCATTTCAACTTCTTCACGAGCTGAATACGGATTGTCCCATTTTCTGAATTCTGTAACACAGATGTCATCAACCTTTACAAAGTCAATTCCCCATTCTGAGTACATCTTAAAAATTGAGTCATAATAGCTTTGAGCACCCTCACAGGCGTACATACCATACATATCAGTATTCCAAGGGCAAACTGAAAAATGGTGAACCACCTGACGAGCAGTCTTATCGCTTCCTAAAATAGGAGTATTCTGATGAACTGCCTGACGAGGAATACCACGCATAATATGGATACCGAATTTAAGTCCCATAGCGTGAATTTTGTCAGCAATAGGTTTAAATCCTGCACCGTTTGCTGATGACGGAAAACGATTTACTGCAGGGATAAGACGAGAATACTCATCCATACAAAGTTCTGTAAAATTGTTGTAATTATTGTCCTTTGCCTTTGGTTCATACCATTGAATATCGCAGACAACATACTGCCATCCGTAATCTTTAAGGTATTTTGCCATATATTCTGCATTTCCAATAAGCTGTTCTTCATTTACAGCCGCACCGTAACAGTCCCAGCTGTTCCAACCCATAGGAGGAGTTTTTGCTACTTTATTTTTATCCATGATTAATCAAACACCACACTTTTTCTTTTGCCGTTTTTATTTTTCGGATATTCTCTTATCCTTAAAATATATTCACAGTTCATAATGTCACAAACACCGTTATGCTCAACTTCAATCCATCCGTCGTTATATGAACGGATTACGCCTGTAACAGTTGAACTTGATGTACAAGTATAAATCAAACATTCTTTGCCAATAAACTTGTTAATCATTTCAGTCATATCCATTT
This sequence comes from uncultured Clostridia bacterium, assembly GCA_937906895.1. Classification (GTDB taxonomy): domain Bacteria; phylum Bacillota; class Clostridia; order Oscillospirales; family Acutalibacteraceae; genus Fimenecus. Next base: position 13,625 of record CALCTT010000016.1, read on the forward strand.
TCCCCTTTTTACTCCGAAGATGTTTACGGACAATAATCAGATTATCTTGTCGCAACTGCATAAAAATTACAATAAATAATACAACATAAATAAACCACATTGACTCCATAAAATCACCTCCAAAAAAACTTAAATATATTCTATCATTTTATATGCATTTTGTAAATAATTGAGTGTGTAAAATAAAGGACAGAAACAACAAAAATAATTTAGGAAATATTGAAATAAAGCATAAAAAGTTCTTGACAAAGGTAATCGGTTGTGCTAAAATAATCAAGCATTTGAAATGCGGGTGTAGTTCAATGGTAGAATCC
>CALCTT010000017.1 GCA_937906895.1 uncultured Clostridia bacterium
TCAACCTTATGACCACGCTGTGCACAAACCATAGCAGCTTCCATACCACCGATACCGCCACCGATAACAGCAATCTTCTTAACTTTCTTAGCAGGTTTGATGTTGTATTTCTTTGACTGCATTGTCTTTGGATTAAGAGCACAACGAGAAAGACCCATTGTATCAAGAAGGTCCTGAGTATTAGCGTGACCCTTTGAAGATGAGAAGTTGAAACAACCTGCGTGACAACAAATACAAGGCTTGATTTCTTCTACTCTGTCTTCAATAATCTTTGTAATCCATTCAGGGTCTGTAAGGAACTGACGAGCAACACCGACACCGTCGATTTTGCCTTCGGCTACTGCCTTTGCACCAACATCAGGTTCCATTCTACCTGCACAAACAACAGGAATATCAACAAACTTTTTAATATGAGCAACATCCTCAAGGTTACAGTTCTGTGGCATATACATTGGTGGATGACACCAGTACCAAGAGTCATATGTACCGTTATCAGCATTGAGCATATCGTAGCCTGCATCCTGAAGATACTTTGCAGCCTTTTCTGATTCTTCCATATCTCGGCCGACTTCTTTGTAATCCTCACCGGGCATTGCACCTTCGCAGAAGCCCTTCATCTTTGAAACAGCAGAGTAACGGAGAGAAACAGGATAATCCTGTCCGCAAGATTCTTTGATAGCTTTAACAACTTCAACAGCAAAACGGTATCTGTTTTCAAAGTTGCCACCGTATTCGTCAGTACGCTTATTGAAGAATTCAATAGCAAACTGGTCGAGAAGATAACCCTCGTGAACAGCGTGAACTTCAACGCCGTCAACACCTGCATCTCGACAGAGTTTAGCAGTCTTTGCAAATGCTTCAATAATTTCGTGAATCTGTTCTTTTGTCATTTCAGGACAGATAATATCATGAGCCCAACGAGAAGGCTGTGGACTTGGAGAAGCCAATTCGTGAGATGTATCAAGAATTGGTTTAATAAGAGCACGAGTAAACTTATTTTTATGAAGAGGTGCTACAAGCTCAGTAATAGCCCAGCTTCTGCCCATACCTGCAGTGAGCTGAATGAACAACTTTGCACCTGTCTTATGGATTTCATCCATAAACTCTTTAAGTTCTTCAAACATTTTTGGATTCTGCCAAAGCCATTTTCCCCAGAAAGTATCACGAAGTGGTGCGATACCTGGAATGATAAGGCCAACATTGTTGTTAGCTCTTTCAAGGAAAAGCTTTGCTGCTTCCTTGTCAAAGTGGCAACCGCCAAGTTCAAACCAACCAAAAAGAGATGTACCGCCCATTGGACACATAACTATTCTGTTTTTGATTTCAACATTACCAATTTTCCAAGGAGTAAATAATGATTCATACTGTGGATTCATACAAACACATCCTTCTCAATTTTTGAGCATAATCTCAATACTATAAGTATATAAAAATAAACATTTTATGTCAAGGAATTTTGTTAATAAAATAACAAATCTTCAGGTCATCCTGAGGAGTATAACGACGAAGAATCTTCTTTGGCTGATATGTAACATTGAGAGAAATTTTTCGCTACGCTCAGAATGACATTACTTTTTAGTTTGTGTATTAAATAAAAATCGGCGGGGTCAAGACCCCGCCATACCAGAGCGAAAATATAATGAAATATTTTGCTTATGCAAAATGTGAAATAAAACTCTCTCATCTTAAGACGAATTTCACTGCCGTAGGCAATTTCACCCACTCGCAAGAGTGGATTTCATTGAGAAGCTACGCTTCTCAGAAACCGCCGCCAACGACGATTACATATTCGATTTCAGCATCTGCCTTATCAATCATAATACCGCTGATTTCAAGGTGTCTTATATAAATTTCAGAAACATATTTCCAAGTACCCTTTTCGATAATGCCCTTATCATTGATTTTAACCTTAACAGTAGGCTGTGCATAATGAACCTTAATATCTGCTTCCTTATACTTGATGTCAAAGTCAGGGAATTGCTCAACTGCACTTGCAACATTACCGAGAACATTGATTGCGTGACCAACAGTACCCTCCTGTGCATCACCGTAAAGACCATCTGTCTGTTCAACCATTGTCATTTCGATAACTGTATATTTACCCTGCTTATATGCTTTTGCACTCTTGACATCTGATGGTACGAGCTTTGTAAAACCACCTGTAAGTCCGTTATATGATGTTGTGTTATTCTTAACAACAGTATCAATAACAGGTTTAATCATATTAAGGAAGAAATTTAGTGCTCCGTCACCATCGTTGACAATAAGCTTATTAAGCACCATTGTCTGTGATGACTTTGCAGTAGGATGACTCTTTACAGCAGACTGCTTGTAGAACTCAACAATTTCATCCTTTGACCAATCTGCAGGGTCACTCGAAGGAGTTTTATTTGTTGTTGATTCTGTTTCATCCTCTTTATCTTCTTTATCTGTGTTTTTGTCTGTTGAAGGCTCTTTATCATCACCTGTTGTTGATTCTTCATCTGATATATCTTCGTCAGTTGAGGATTCAGGTTCAACATCAACATCACCTGAATTTACAGCCTGGTCTTCAGTTGTATGTTCTCGTGTTTCTGTTGGGTCATTACCCTTATCATCATTACATGCAACAAATGCAAACATCATTGATAATACCAAAAGTATTGCAACTATTTTTTTCATAAACGCAAACCTCCTGAATGTAGTTTACACATTCATACTACAATAATTCACATAAAATGTCAACGAATTATTTTACTGACATCATCAGTTCTTCAAAAGCTTTTGCAAAGGTTTCGCCCGCTGTTCTGCTGATAATGTTTACTTCTTCATTTTCACCGATAAGTGAATGATATTCATTATCACGAAGGACATAACCTGCCTGGTCATTACAAAGGCCATAAACCATTACATACTCTGCATCAGAAAAATCCTTAAAAGGTGCATAATCCCAACTGTCACCTGTCCATGCAGCATCACCTGACTCAGGGCCGCCGAAAACGAGCATCGGGTCAAATTCACCGGGACACATAAAGATTCCAACCTCATTACCGAGCTCCATATATCCGATTTCAGTAGCCATAATATATTTGAAGCCGTCTTTTACGATTACTGCATTTAGAATATCCTGACGAGCAGCAAGAGTTAAGATTCCGTTATCAACATTAAGGTAAACTTCCTTGTGTGCCACATTAAGAACAGGCTGAAGCTTAATGTCGTTGTTGATTTTCATAACCTTATCTGCAAGAGCATAACCATAAGCCTCGATTTTCTCAATATCTGTTGCATTTTCGCCATCTGTAAGTTCTCTTTCCTGTCTGATTGCAAGTTCAGCACCGATAACATATACAACATTAGCACCAACCTTCTCGTTGATTGCCTTTTCAATATAATAAGGATAGTCGGCTGTCAATTCATCAGGACCTGCACCCATACCTGTACAGTGCATTGAACCCTGTAAAATCCAAGTTTCCTTTGAACCGTCGTCAGGAACAAAACGAAGTCTGTGAAGATTTTCATCAAATGACCATGGGTCACGGGCATCACGCATATATTCCTTTATATTTGTGTAACCGTAATAAAGGTCACCTGTTTCCATATTTTCAATAGCACTTACAACACAATCAGTTGTTTTATGGAAAAGATTTTCCATAAAGTGCTGATTTTTCAATACCTTATAGTCATCAAGAAGGCCACCAAGTGCTGCATTGCTTGTATTAATAACAAGTCCTGCTAAAAGAGGAATATTCATACCGAGAGTATCAATGCAAGAATGCTGATGAAGTACGGATACATCAAGGCTGATAATATTATGACCCTCTGACTTCACTGCTTCTTCCACTCTTGCACGGATTGTCTGAACATCTCCTCGTGAAAGACCAAAACCGTCAATAACAGCCTGAACAGCAATTCCGCTGACACCGTCACTGATAGCATAAACTCTTACTCTCTGGTCATCGTTGATTTTCTGTGGCACTCTGCCCTCAAAAACCTCAAGTGAACCTGCAAGGAAATACTCTCCGTTCATTATGTCAAGACCTTCAAGAAGTGATGCACCTGCATAGCCCAATGACCACTCTGAATCAGCAGTTACATTTTTGTCGAATTTTGACTCACCTGCATAGAAGTTTTTTGCTTCATATTCGTCAAGTGTGTCCCAGTCACCATCATAACCGGGCCAGAAAATATTAAGCACTGTCAGAATTCTGTGAATAAGAGTATCAACGCTCATATAGAACAGATTTTCAATATTTGCACTTTCAATCTGCACACACGCTGCAACAGGAACACAAAAAATCGAAAATGCCATTACAACCGAAAGCATAACTGCAAGTATTTTTTTACTCATAGATAAATCCCCCTCAAGATTACTTTTAATAGCATAATTATACATCTATCACTATAATACTGCAATATTTATTTAATAAAAAAATGACAAAATTAAGAATATGTAAAACTTATCGCATTCCCCTTGACAAGTGTCAATTTTTACTATAGAATCTACCTTGACAAGTGTCAAAAACGTTATTTACTCAACAAAAACATATAGTTTTGTTGTATTAATTTAAAACGATTTGATGTATATCTATATTTGTATAACAAAAATGAAAGGCTATAAAAATATATGAGTAAAATACTGCTTTCAACAGTAAAAGACATTGTAAATTTTGCTGCTGAAAAATATGGCGAAAAAGATTTTTGCAAGTTCTTCCGTGATACTGAAATCTATATCAAGAATTTTGCAGAATTCCGTGAAGATTGCTTTGCAGTCAGCAGATATATTAAGACTATTGAAAAAGAAAAAATGCATATTGCATTTATCGGCAAGACAAATTACGAATATATTGCTTGTCTTACAGGTATGATTTGCAGTGGTAATGTAGTTGTACCATTCGACCCTAACATCTCTGTTGAAGAAGCTTGTATGCTCTTTGACGATGCTGATATTGAAATGCTTTTCTGTGAAGAGGAATTTCTCCAGAAAGCAGAGGAAATCCAGAAAACATATAAGGGTATCCGTCAGGTTGTGTCATTAGGTGATTGGCATTGGTTTGACAATATTTTCAAAACATATTCGTCTGATTCTGAATATGCTCACCTTTCAGATATTGAAATAAATCCTTATGAATGTGCATTGATTATTTATACATCAGGTACAACAGGAGAAAGAAAAGGTGTTATGCTTTCAAATCACAACCTTGCTTCTAACTCTTGTTACGATACATACAAAGCAGCTGATGGTGAAGTTTTCCTTTCAGTTCTACCTATGCACCATGTTTTCTGTTACGCTTGTGATGTACTTAAGGTTCTTTATGACGGAACAACAATTTGTCTTAACGGTGCACTCCCGAATATTTACAGAAATTTCCTTATGTTTGAACCTACAAACACAAGAATTGTTCCACTTCTTTGTAAGGCAATTATCACAAAAATCAGAATTGCAGAAAAAAAGCATTCTGAAATGACTCCTCGTGAGGCTGCTGAGCTCGTTGTTGGTAAGCGTCTTACAAGATTTATTGCAGGTAGTGCATTTTTAAGTGGTGCATTGATTGACGAATTTGCGAAATACGGAATTACTGCCCGTCAGGGTTATGGTATGAGTGAATGCAGTCCTCGTATTACAACATCTGATTTTTCAGAGGATAACAAATATTCAAACGGTGTTCTCACTGGCGTTGACGATGTAAGAGTTGTTGACGGTGAAATTCAGGTTAAAGGTCCTTCCGTTATGCTCGGCTACTACAAAAAGCCCGAAAGAACTGCTGAAGCCTTTACAGAAGACGGATATTTACATACAGGTGACCTTGGATATATTGAAAATGGTCATATCTACCTTGTTGGCAGAAAGAAAAATCTCATAATTCTTTCAAACGGTGAAAACATTTCACCTGAAGAGCTTGAAAATAAATTTGTTGACGACGGAATTGTCAAGGAAATCGTTGTCCGTGGTGAAAAGGACACAATTATTGCAGAAATATTCCCTGACGAAGCATTGGCTGATGCTATGGGTATTACTGATATTTCTGCTGAAATCAGCAAAATTGTTGACAGAGTTAACTCTACAATGAATACTGACAGACATATTCATTCATTTATTATCAGAGAAAAACCTTTTGAGAGAACTTCAACAGGCAAAATCAAAAGAACCATATTTAATTTTGCGGAGGATGAAGCAAAATGATAGAAAAGAAATTGCGTAACGGTCAAATCGTTAAAGCGTATCCCATCTCCAACTCACAGAAAATGATGTTCTTAATGTCCTTAAAGTACGGTTCAGGATATCCTGTCAACAACATTGGTTGCGGATATTACTGGCAGGGCAAAATGGACGAAAATATTATGAAAGAGTCCATTTATGAAGCAATTGAGCGTTGTGACACAATGCGACTTCGCTTCACAAAGGATAAAAAAGTCAGTCTTAATCTTCATCAGTATGTTACTGAAAAAAGTGAGCTTGTTATTGAGGATTGGGATTACAGTCATAAAACAGTTGAAGAAGCTGAAGAAGAGCTTACAAAAATTTCAAGACAGAACATTCCTATGTATGAGTGTGAAGTTCACAAGATTGCCATTGTTAAATTTAAGAATGGTTATCACGGACTTTTCATAAGATTCCATCACCTTGCCATGGATGCTTATTCAGTCAAGATGTTCTTAAATGATGTTATTGAAATCTATAAGAGCAAGACTCAGGGTACAGCTTATCCAAAGCCTATGAGACCATATATCCCTGTTCTTGAGAAAGAACTTGAATATCAGGTATCAGAACAGTGCGAAATCGACAAAAAATACTGGTATGATTCACTCGCAAAGTCAACTGAGCCAATCTTTACTGACTTTATGATTGACAATCGTCTTAAACATCAGCAGGAACAGAACCCTGGTCAGAGATATGCTGATATTCATTCGGGTCTTCCTGACGCTGACATTTTCAATATGAGTATGAGTGCAGAAGACAGTGATAAGATTATGAAGCTGTGTGCTGACAGAAATCTTTCTATTTTTGCTGTACTTTCAATGGGTGTTCGTACAGGTCTTTCATGCTTTAACGATAATCAGGAAGATGTGTCATTCAAAATGATTATCAATCGTCGTGGTACAATTGCAGAAAAGAAATCAGGTGGTCTTCGTATTAACTTCTTACCAATGAGAAGTATAGTGAAGCCTCAGGAAACATTCTGTGAAGCAGTTCAGCAGATTTCTGATGTTCAGAACGAAATGTATCAGCACGCAAGTTTAAGCTTCATGGATACTCTTAAGGAAAGGCACAAGTCTATGCCTGAAGATTCAAAATCCGACTCAACTTATGACAGCTTTGGTCTTTCATATCAGCCACTTATGAAGAGCATATATATTGATGAGGAAATGGAAAAGACTGCCAAGAGTATCTGGTACAATAACGGCTCTACAATGATTCCTCTCTATGTAACAATCAGACATAGAAAGCAGGATAACGGTCTTGACTTTTGTTTTGAATACAGAAAAGAGCCCCCTGCAGAATATGACCTTCGTATTCTCTATACAAAAATCGCCAAAGCACTCGTTATTGGTGCTGAAAATCCTGACATTACAGTCGGTGAAATATTAGATAAAATCGCACTTACAGATGCAGAAAGGAACGGTAAACCAGAATGCAAGA
>CALCTT010000018.1 GCA_937906895.1 uncultured Clostridia bacterium
ACCTTCCTCTCAGCCTGTAACACAAGCTCCCGTCTGTTAAATTGTAATTGTATTATACAACTATCATTGTGGAAAATCAAGAGGAAATACATATACTATATTATATTTAATTGTTGAAATAAATTTAAAATAAAAATAAAAGCAAACAGTCCAAAAACTGTCTGGTTGGTGGAGACGGTGGGGACCGAACTCATGACCTCTTGATTGACAGTCAAACGCTTTTCCAATACACTTAAAAACGCACCGCTTAACAAAGTAAAAACACTTAACAAAAAGTCTTATCACCCAGTACTTTTATTTTGAATTTTTATAATTTTCCGAAAACAAGAAATTTTTCATAATAATAGTATTGATATTTCAACACTTCACTTTTTGCTAATCCTTTCTTGTGACAGGCATTGAAAAAATTAGTAACTCTGATACATTCTTTATCAATATCAATGTGAATATTTTCAAGAATAAGTTTTTTTACTGTGTTTAAATATATAAGTTGATTTTTATCTACCAATTCAATTTCTTCTTGCGATAAAACTTTGGTTTCTTTGTAATGAAGATTATTTCTAACGGTACGATTTAAAGGAAAAAACTTCCTACATTGAATTTTAGAATCGATTTCGTTTTTTATAACAGAACCGAATTTTGTATCCAACATTTTGAGTTCTTCACCTATAATTACAATAATGAGCGCTTTGTATTTTCTGAAAAATCCATGGAGGCTAACAATATATTTATCACCTAAATTTATATTAAATGGAGGCAAAGCTTTTTCAATGTATTCTACGCTAGAAATCAATCTATATCGATATAACATAAATATTTTATCACGCATATCCAATGAATTCGATTTTGAAAATAGAGTGTATGCAGAATATGAGTATCTATTAAAATGAAGTTCCCTTTCGACTTCCATTGCAACTTTCTTTAATGTTTCTATGTTTTCGTTAATGATATTATCCAAGTTTATATCAAGGTTTAAGCTAGCTAAGAAAGCATCAAGACTTCTTCTTGGAAAATCAAATAGTGATTCCCAAAACTCCGTATCTCCGTCATCAATTCTATCAATATAATCTTCATAATTCATTCCAACCAAATCGTCGTTGCGGAGAACGATGTTCATATCGTATATTTTATTGTTGAAATTCAGTCCCATTTCTTGTGCTATTTTTTCACATTGCGAAGATTTCACTATAACTTGTTTAATAGCACGCATTCGTTCCTCCTGCACCTTCTTGTTCATTCCAGAATTGAAAAAATCCTCTTTCTTTACAATACCAAAAGATTCTAGAGAATTCGCAATTTCATATGCATACACCGGTACTATGATTTTTAAAAATTGCGATATATATGCTTTAGCCTCGACATCCTTTATGAGAGTCTTGATTTTCAAAATAAACTCAAAGCAAAACAAATCGCTAATGATTTCATAGATTGTATCCATTGACCAACCATTTTTTACTTCTGTATTTTTACCCATGATGAATAATCCTTAAAATATAATACATCAAATATACAACTGTGTACTTTAAATTATAACGATATTTTTATTTTAATTCAAGAATTTTTGCACAATGATTATAGTTAAATCCACACATTCAACTAACCTCCCGTTATAAGGTAAAATGAAATTACCAAGTAACAGAAGGTTTTGTTATGGAAAGAAAAACTAAAATTAAGTTCACGGATTTTGAGTGCAATTTGATTATCAATGGCATGAATGAGTTTCGCAACATGCTTTTGGCAGAGGATTTACCTACTGAAGATATTGATAAGCTTTTGTTAAAAATCATTAACAAAAGTGAAAAATGTCAGTGGTGAAGTTATGACTAATATCATTGAAGAATTCTATTACGGCAACATTGAGCCACAAGAAGTTAATTCTGAACTAACACCTAAGCTCAAGAATCAACTTAGTAACCTTGCAGAGAAAGAAGAACAACTTACTGCAAGACTTACCGGCGAAGATAAGGAACTGTTTCAAAACTATGTAAGTGCTTATATTGAATTTTCAACAATAAGTAATGATGACAGTTTTATATCAGGCTTCAGACTCGGAGCAAGATTTACATATGACACTTTTGTTAAAAACAGGAAAGGATGAATTCTATTATGAAAAACAATACAAATATTCAATATAGACAGGTTGGAGATTTCAACATTCCTAACCTCAGCTTGCCACCCGAAGAAATAAAAATAAGGCTCGGAAAATGGGGACTATTGCATAAGGATTATCTATTGAAAAACAATAAAGTTCTTTTTACAACCCTTATTGCTGAAGGCAAACTGTGGCAACATCTCTCAGATATTGATATTCAGGCACAACAGATGTTTGATACTCTTGTTGAACAAATGAAGCAAAAAGAAAACATCACCGAACAACTCAAAGAGGAGAATCAAGTAGAATGGATTACTCAAATAAATAGCATTCAAGCTCAAACACAGGAGGTTGTGTGTGCTAAACTAATTTATGATTGAGGTTGGTATATGAAAGTTATTTATCATATTAATGTAAAAGATATACTATCTCCATTCATTAGGAGTTTACTGTATAACAATTTCAACTGTAAAGTTGAAAAATGTGCCACTGTGAAAATGGAGAAGAATTAAACATATATATAACAATTTCAGACAAGCGTAATCCCTTGAAATAATTATTAAAACGAGCACCACCTGTTAACAACAATTGTTTTCAGATGGTGTTATTTATATATTTAGCTTTACAAAAAAACTTTCGCTAAGATTACCACTATATACTCAACAGAATTTTTGAATTATTTTTTAGCATGGATTTGTAAAGGGGTTTTACCTCTTTTTCTATATTCTGATGGCGTTGTGCCTGTGTACTTTCTAAACAACCGACTAAAATATAAAGCATTGTCATAACCCACGGTGTTGGCAATTTCGGTTATGTTTTTGTTACTATTTTCTAAATATCCTTTTGCCGCAGCAATTCTTAAAGAAACAATATACTGCATTGGTGGTACTTTCATCACACTCTTAAAACTGTGTATGAACCAATTTACGCTCATCAAGTGTTCTTGGGCATACTGTTCAATGGAGATTGGTTTGCTGAAGTTTTCATTAAAATAATGTACTGCTCTTTCTATGTCATTGATAGTATCGTTTTTAGCCTGCTTACCTTCTTTGATGTAACGGTTAATTGTTAAAAGAATGTGATGGAGAAACAGTTTGATTACATCATCATAATTCGCTCGTTGTAATTGTAGTTCTCTGATAATCTGATTATAAATCCAAGGATAGTCAGGTGATACACCTGTAAAGAATACATTTTCTTTTTTTGGTAATTCATAACTGTCAAGATAATGTTCCACTTTCCAACCGGTAAAATGAACCCAATACACCTCGGTTTTATCTTTCGCATAGTAATAATATACCTGTGGTTCTTTTGGTCTGAATAATACCATATTTCCTTTTTCTACTATGGTTGGTTTCTTACTTCCTTTGAAATAAAAATATCCTTTTCCTGCGGCTATATATAATAACTGATAATCGTTTCTGCCCTCAGGGTGTGGAGTTTCAATTACGGGAGTTGTATGAACACGATAATAACCACAATTGTTGATTTTTATAGGAACTGTAAGGTCTTCTATATTTGGATTTTCTGCATCAACATACGCAACATTAATATACAAGATAACTCCTCCTTATGTGATTATGTATATATTATATACCAAATAATACTATTTTTCAACTCGTTCAAAGTGATTTTGTGCATATATTAGTTAATTTTCTTTATTGTTTATGCGTTTTATGGATTGTATAATGAAATTACAAAATGAACCTACGGTTCAAAAAACAAGAAAAAGGAGAAAAATTATGGAACAGAAAAAATATTTAAAATGGTACCACAAAATAGGTTATGGTTCAGGTGATGTTGCAGGGAACTGCGTGTATGCATTATTAACAGCATTTATGATGATTTACCTGACCGATACAGTCGGATTGAGCATGGGTATTGTAAGTACCTTAATTGCTATTTCAAAAATTTTTGATGGTGTGTCGGATTTCTTCTTCGGAAGAATGATTGATAAAACTCACTCAAAAATGGGTAAAGCGCGTCCTTGGATGCTCTGGCCATATATCGGTTGCTCAATTTCACTTGTAGCTTGTTTTGCAATTCCTATGAATTGGGGAGAAACAGCACAGTACATATTCTTCTTTATTTCATATACACTTCTTAATGCAGTATTCTTCACAGCAAACAATATTGCATATGCATCCCTTACAGCTCTTATCACAAAGAACACAAGTGAAAGAGTTCAACTCGGTTCCTTCCGATTTATCTTCGCCTTTGCTACCAAAATCGTAATTGAAGCTATTACAATTCAAGCGGTAAGTTGGCTTGGTGGCGGTGCTTTCGGTTGGAGAACTATTGCTATCATTTATGCAATTCTTGGTCTTATTGTAAATACAATCTCTGTTTTCTCTGTAAAAGAGCTTCCTGAAGCAGACGAAGGTATGGAAAATGAACGTGAAGAAGAGCACAAACTCACTTTCTTTAAATCCTTTGGATTACTTATGAAGAACAAGTATTACGTTATCATTTGTGTTACATATATTATGACACAGATTTACGCTTCTGTTATTGGTATGGGTACTTATTATGCGAAATATATTCTTGGCAACGAGACACTCTTTAGTGACCTCTCACTCGCTATCAATATCACCATGGTTGTGGCTCTTATAGCATTACCTTTAGTTATTCAAAAAATGGGCGGTATGTATAAACTCAACATTGCTGGTTATGTTCTTGCAACTATAGGCCGTATTGGAGTTATGGCTGCCGGATATATGGGTAGTATCCCTCTCATGCTTGCTTTCACAGCTCTTTCAACTTTAGGTATTGCACCTCTTCAAGGTGATATGAACGCACTTATTGCTTCATGCTCTGAATATACAACATTAAAAACCGGTCATAGACTTGACGGTATGATGTTCTCTTGCTCATCTCTCGGTATTAAAGTCGG
>CALCTT010000019.1 GCA_937906895.1 uncultured Clostridia bacterium
ACAAACTCATTTCACATATCCTCCATATTTCATTCCACACATATTAAATATAAAACATATCATCTATTAATACTATATTTTTGTTTAAATAATATCACATTAATTTAAACTTTTCAATAAAGAACAGTTTTACTGTGTACTTTAGAACGGACAGACAAGGATGTCTGTCCCTACGCATTTTCTCTCCCTCCGTCTTTGCCTTTAGGCAAAGCCACCTCCCTCGTCAGAGGGAGGTGAAAGAGTTTTATTATAATCTTACTGATATTCCGTTGTCTTTGAGATAATGCTTCAAGTCCATGATTGGAATTTCGTTGAAGTGGAAAAGTGATGCAGCAAGAACAGCATCTGCTTTGCCCTCGTTGAAAGCATCGAGGAAATGAGATTTTGCACCTGCACCGCCTGATGCGATTACAGGCACACCAACACATTCGGAAACAGCACGGTTAAGGTCATTATCATAGCCTGTTTTCTGACCGTCACAATCCATACTTGTAAGAAGAATTTCTCCTGCTCCCCTTTTAACTGCTTCTTCTGCCCATTTAACAGCATCAATACCTGTCGGGATTCTACCGCCGTTAAGATATACTTCCCAACCTTTATCATTTCGTTTAGCATCAATAGCACAAACTACACACTGGCTACCGAATTTATATGCAGCATCATTTATAAGGTCAGGATTTCTCACAGCAGCAGAGTTTACTGAAATTTTGTCAGCACCTGCACGAAGTAATTCTTTAAAATCATCAACTGTACGGATTCCGCCACCAACCGTGAATGGAATAAAGATATTATCGGCAACCTGACGGACGATTTCGAGCATTGTACCTCTGCCCTCGTGAGTTGCAGTAATATCAAGGAGAACTAACTCGTCAGCACCTTTTTTATTATATTCAATTGCACATTCAACAGGGTCACCTGCATCACGAATGTTCACAAAGCTGACACCTTTTACTACTCGACCATTTTTTACATCAAGACAAGGTATAATTCTTTTAGCGTACATTATTTTACCTCCATTGATGCAAAATTTCTTAAAATCTGCAATCCCACATCACCTGATTTTTCTGGATGGAACTGTGTTGCAAAAATATTGTCCTTACCAACAGCAGAATGGAAATCTATACCGTAATTTGTCACAGTTGCGATTTCATTTTCGTCTTCTGCGTGAAGATAATATGAATGAACAAAATAAACATAACTGTTTTCGGGAATACCTTTAAAGAGAGTATCTTTCTGTTTGATTTCCAATGAATTCCAACCGATATGAGGAATTTTAAGTCCCATATCAGGTGAGAATTTCTTGATTTTCCCTTTGAAAACTCCAAGACCTTTTACCCCAGGAGATTCCTCTGACTCCTCAAAAAGAAGCTGAAGTCCCAAACAAATACCTAAAAACGGTTTTCCGCTTAAAGCATTCTGTTTTACAGTTTCAACAAGACCTTTTTTGTTCATTGAGTCCATTGCATCACCGAACGAGCCAACACCCGGAAGTAAAATCTTATCACAAGCGTTGATTGTTTCGGGATTGTCCGTTATAACACTTTCAGCACCGATAAAGTCAAAGGCTTTTTTCACGCTTTGAAGATTACCAGCACCATAATCAATTATTGCTATCATTTTTAGTCATTCCTTGAGAAATAATAATTTATTTTAACACAGTAAAGTGAAAAAATCAATATGTAATATGATACAAAAAAAGAGCATAAAAAAGTAATAATTCGTAATACTTAAAAGTTGACTTTTACATTTATTTCCTTTAGAATTTATTTTGACGGAGGTGTCACAAATGAATGATATTTTAAATAAAAAAGGTTTTATCAGCGATATGGACGGTGTTATCTATCACGGTAACAAAATTTTACCGGGTGTTGCTGATTTTATAAACTGGATGATAGACAATGATAAAAAGTTTGTATTTCTTACAAACAGTCCTGAAAAAACTCCTCATGAGTTGAGTATGAAGCTCGAGAGAATGGGACTTAAGGTTTCTGCTGACCACTTTTACACAAGTGCTATGGCAACTGCTGCGTTTTTGAGTAGCCAGAAGCCGGGTTGTACTGCTTATGTAATCGGTGAAGCGGCACTTACAAAGGCTCTTTATGACCAAGGGATATATATGAACGATGTTAATCCTGACTATGTGGTTGTTGGTGAAACAAGAACATATAACTTTGAAAAAATCGAAAAGGCTATTGAATTAGTCCTCAAAGGTGCAAAGCTTATTGGTACAAACCCTGACATTACAGGTCCTACTGAAAAAGGGATTATGCCTGCAACAGGTTCACTTATTGCTCCTATCGAAATTTCAACAGGTAAAAAAGCTTATTTCGTTGGTAAACCAAATCCATTGATGCTTCGTCACGGACTTCGTAAACTTGGTTGTCACAGTGAAGAAATTGCCTTTATCGGAGACAGAATGGACACTGACATTATCGCAGGTATTGAGTCGAATGTCGATACTGTTCTTGTTCTATCAGGTGTTACATCAATGGAAACCATCGACCTTTTCCCATACAGACCGAAATACATTTTCAAAAATGTTGGGGAAATACTAAAAAAATAATATATGAAGAAAAGAGAGTCAATGAGGACTCTCTTTTTTTGATAATTAAATCATATTGGAGTTTGTCGAACAGAACTGCCTCCCTTGTTAAAGGGAGGGGGACCGCGTTAGCGGTGGAGGGATTCATTACGAAGCAACAGGAATCCCCTCGCCACTTTGTGGCCCTCTCCCCTTTGACAAGGGGCGCTTTTTCCCCGACAAATTATAGTTTATCTACATCAGCATCGGTAATCATATGGAAGCCTGCGTCTTCAAGTGCTTTTTCGGCTGCATCGTTATCAGCCACACGAAGAACAACATAAGCATGTTTTTCTGTTCTTGCCATAAATGCATAAAGATATTCCATATTGATTTTTGCTTCGTCAAGAACTTCAAGAGCCTTTGAGAGTTTGCCCGGCTGGTCACCGATTTTAACGCCAACAACATCTGTCATTTTGAGAAGATAACCTGCTTCTGTCAACGCTTTTGTTGCAGTTTCGTTATCATTTACAATAAGACGAAGAATACCGAAATCCTGTGTATCAGCAATTGAGAGTGCTCTCATATTAACATTATTATCTGCAAGAGTTTTTGTAATATCAACTAATGTACCTTGTTTATTTTCAACGAAAATAGTTAACTGTTTTAATGACATAATACTACCTCCTAATTAATCGTAAAGCTTACGCTTATCAACAACACGAACTGCTTTGCCCTCACTACGAGCAATACTCTTTGGTGGGACAAGACGGACTGTCGGGTTAATACCGAGCATAATCTTCATAGCATTTGCAAGTGATTTTTCCTGTGTTGTAATACCGCTGACAGTATCAGAGAACTTTTCAGGATTCATTTCAACAAGCACATCGAATGTATCGTTATTCTTAACTCTGTCAATAATAATCTGATAGTTTGGCTGATAGCCTTCATTAAGAAGAACTGTTTCAATCTGACTTGGGAATACATTAACACCACGGATAATGAGCATATCGTCACTTCTACCCATTGGCTTTGCCATTTTTATAAATGTTCTGCCACAAGAACACTTTTCACGGGTAAGAACACAAATATCTCTTGTACGGTAACGAAGAAGCGGAAATGCTTCCTTATCAAGGGCTGTGAATACCAATTCGCCCTTGCTACCCTCAGGTAATACTTCGCCTGTTTCAGGGTCAATAATTTCAGCAAGGAAATGGTCTTCGTTAATATGCATACCTGTCTGTTCTTCACATTCAAAAGATACACCGGGACCTGAAGTTTCTGTAAGTCCATAAATATCATAAGCCTTGATACCAAGTGTTTCTTCAATCTGACGACGCATTTCGTTAGTCCAAGCCTCTGCACCGAAGATACCTGCTTTAAGAGGAATCTGGTCAGGTTTATAACCCTGTTCCTTTAATGACTCGCCAATATATGCAGCATAAGATGGTGTACAACAAAGAATTGTAGAATTCAAGTCCATCATAAACTGAATCTGTCTTTCTGTATTGCCTGATGACATAGGAAGTGTAAGACAACCGACTTTATGACCGCCACCGTGAAGACCTGCACCACCTGTGAAAAGTCCATAACCATATGCTACCTGCAAAACATCTTCATCAGAGCCACCTGCAGCAACTATTGCACGTGCACAACAATCTTCCCACAAATCAACGTCGTGCTGTGTATAGAATGCAACAACTCGTCTTCCTGTTGTACCTGATGTTGAATGAATACGAACACACTCATTAAGTGGTTTTGCAAGTAAGCCATAAGGATAAGCATCTCTTAAGTCTGCTTTTGTGAGGAACGGAAGCTTATGCAAATCCTCAATACCCTTAATATCGTCAGGAGTTACGCCTTTTTCATCCATCAGGTTTTTGTAGTAAGGCACATTTTCATAAACATGCTTTACCTGTTTTACGAGTTTTTCTGATTGAAGCTTTTTAATATCTTCAACAGGCATGGTTTCAATTTCTTTCTGATAATAACGTTTTTCCATTTTTGTTTCTTCCTTTCTTGTTTTGTGATGTGTCGGAAGAGGGACAATAAAAAAGTCCCCTGTATTCCGACCTGGAATACAGAGGACGAGAAAAATCCCGTGGTACCACCTCTATTTACCGTTACCTTACGATAACGGCCTCCGAGTGCTGACACACCCTTGTCGATATAACGGTCGAACCCGTTTGACCTACACAGTTCAATTGACCTTCAGCCAACGACTCACGGAATGAATTCACCGACTTTACACTACTGCATCACACCAACCGCAGCTCTCTGAAAATGATATTTTCGGGTACTATTTTCCGCTCAAGCGTCTTTATTACTTTAACATACTAACACCTTAAATGTTAAAAGTCAAGTATTTTTTTGTTTTTTTACTTATGAATTATATCCTAATTCAAATGCTTTCTTATTCATTTCTACGAATTTAGGTGCAACTGTATTTTCGATTGCAGAAATCCAGCGTTCCTTTGGAATATCGAAATACTTTGCAGCCTTACCCATAAGAACAATATTAACAGCCTTTGATGAGCCTGCCTGTTCAGCAAGTGAAAGAGCATCGAGAGCGTCAACGCTGACACCCTTTTCAGTTAATTCGTAGAGTACATTTTCAGGATACTCTGCTGCACCGATAATAACAGGCATCGGGTCAATCTGCTGTGTATTAACAACGATTTTGCCGTCCTTTTTAAGGTATTTAGCGTAACGACCTGCTTCAAGCTTTTCAAATGAAATAATAATATCTGCTTCACCGTCTGTAATGATTGGTGAATACACCTTATCGCCAAAACGGACATAAGTTACAACAGAGCCACCACGCTGACTCATACCGTGAACTTCGCTTACCTTTACATCATAGCCCTCGTCAACAAGAAGACGACCTAACAATTTAGATGCGAGCAAACTTCCCTGTCCGCCGACACCAACTATCATAACACTAACAGTTTTCATTATCGTCCCCTCCTTATACAATTGCATCAAAGGCACAGAGTTGTTTACAAACTCCGCAGCCTACACATAATGTTGCATCAATTCTTGCTTTTCCGTCTTTCATGCTGATTGCAGGACAACCAAGTGTCATACATCTCTTACAAGACTTACATTTATCTGCATCAACCTTAAGTGGTGCTTCGTGCTTAACAGATTTAAGAAGAACACAAGGTCTGCGTGAAATAATAACTGATGGTTCTTCAACAGCTAATTCTTCCTTAATTACATCGTTACAGGCTTTAAGGTCATAAGGGTCAACTACCTTTACACGGTTAATGCCGAGAGCCTTACAAAGTGCTTCAAGGTCAACCTTTGCAGCAGGGTCACCCTTAATATTATAGCCTGTAGTTGGATTCTGCTGATGTCCTGTCATACCTGTAATTGAGTTATCAAGGATAATAACAGTTGAATTTGTAGCATTATATGCCACATTTACAAGACCTGTCATACCTGAGTGCATAAATGTTGAGTCACCAATAACTGCAACACTCTTCTTTTCAGCCTCACTACCTCTTGCAAGGTTAAAGCCGTGAAGTCCTGAAATTGAAGCACCCATACAAAGAGTTGAGTCAAGAGCGTTAAGTGGCGGAACAGCACCGAGAGTATAACAACCGATATCACCAAGAGCTGTAATCTTATTCTTTGCAAGAGTATAGAAAAGACCTCTGTGAGGACAACCTGCACACATCATTGGTGGTCTGTTTGGAATAACAGCATCTGCCGAAATACTTTCAGGTAATTCTTTACCGAAAGCCTTTGCAATAGTGTTTTGAGAAAATTCACCCAAAATAGAGAATTTTTCTTTGCCGATTACATCTATGCCAAGTGATTTTACGTGATTTTCAATAAATGGGTCGAGTTCTTCAATAACATAAAGAGTCTTAACCTTTGAAGCGAAATCTTTAATAAGCTTTACAGGCAACGGATATGACATACCGATTTTAAGTACACTTGCAGTATTTCCCATTACCTCTTTTACATACTGATATGAACAACCTGATGTGATAATACCGATTTCATCAGAATTCATTTCAACTGTATTGTATTCACAGTTTTCTGCAAACGCCTGTAATGCCAAAGTTCTTTCCTCAACGAAAGGATGACGCTTAATCGCATTACCCGGCATCATTATGTATTTTGCAGGATTTTTTTCATAATCCTTCAATACGGCAGTCTGTTTTTCACCTGTTTCAACGATTGACTGACTGTGTGCAATTCTTGTGCACATACGAAGAAGTACAGGTGTGTCAAATTTTTCTGAAAGCTCAAAAGCATTTTTTGCAAAAGTATATGCTTCCATTGAATCAGCAGGCTCGAGCATAGGTACTTTTGAAGCCATTGCATAATGACGGGAGTCCTGCTCATTCTGTGATGAGTGCATTGCAGGGTCATCAGCAACACAGATAACCATACCACCGTTAACACCTGTATATGAAAGTGTGAACAACGGGTCTGCTGCCACATTCAAACCAACGTGTTTCATAGCACACGCAGAACGAGCACCTGCAAGGCTTGAGCCAAATGCGACCTCACAAGCAACCTTTTCATTAGGTGCCCATTCACTGTGAATATCATCAAACTTACTTAAAAATTCTGTAATTTCAGTTGACGGTGTACCGGGATAGCTTGATACAACTCCTAAACCACCATCATGCAATCCTTCAGCAACTGCCTGATTGCCTATCATTAATTTTTTCATATTCAATCTCTTTCCTTATGATTTATTCTGTGAATCAACAAGACCTTCGCCACCGTACATCTTACGAAGCTTTGGCTTTTCAATTTTTCCTGTAGGATTACGAGGTACATCTGCGAAAATAATCTTTCGAGGTCTTTTGTATCTTGGAAGGCTCATACAGAATTCGTTGATTTCCTCTTCTGTACAAGTCATACCATTTTTAATTTCAACAATTGCAGTTGCAATTTCACCAAGTCTTGGGTCAGGAAGACCGATAACAGCCACATCCTTGATTTTTTCGTGGGCTGCCATAAAGTTTTCAATCTGCACAGGATAAAGGTTTTCACCACCTGTGATAATAACATCCTTTTTACGGTCAACAAGGAAAATGAAACCATCTTCATCAACCATTGCCATATCGCCTGTCAAAAGCCAACCATCTTTAAGTGTTGCTGCAGTTGCTTCTTCGTCACGATAATAACAAGTCATAACACCCGGACCCTTAAGACAAAGCTCACCAACATCCCCCTGTGCCACTTCATTTCCCTCAGGGTCAATGATTTTTGTTTCCCAACCATAGCCCGGAACACCGATTGCACCAACTTTATGCACATTTTCAACGCCTAAATGAACTGCACCCGGACCGATTGACTCAGAAAGACCGTAGTTAGTGTCGTACTGCTGATTCGGGAAATACTCAAGCCAACGCTTGATAAGACTCTGCGGAACAGGCTGTGCACCAATATGCATAAGTCTCCAATTTGAAAAATCAAACTCATTAAGGTCGATTTCACCGCTATCAATAGCATTGAGAATATCCTGTGCCCAAGGAACAAGCAACCATACAATAGAGCATTTTTCTTCACTTGCAACCTTAAGAATGTTCCTTGACTGTGTGCCCTTAAGAATAATTGCCTTGGAGCCTGATAAAAGACTACCGAACCAATGCATTTTCGCACCTGTATGATAAAGAGGAGGGATACAAAGGAAACAGTCGTCCTTTGTCTGTCCGTGGTGTGCTTGTTCAACTCGGCAAGAGTGAATCAGACTTTCGTGATTATGTAAAATAGCCTTCGGGAAGCCTGTTGTGCCTGATGAGAAATAAATAGCTGCGTCATCAGATTCCTCTAACCAACATCCGTGATATGAGCTTGAACATTCAGAAACAAGCTCGTTATAATCGTCAGCAAATGCAGGACAACTGCCACCAAAATAAATTAATTTACATTTTTTGCTGATTTTATCTGCTATTGCTTCAACTCGTCCTACAAATTCATTACCGAAAACGAGGACATCGGCTTCAGCCAAATCAAGGCAATAATCAATTTCATCTGAAGAATAGCGGAAATTGAGAGGTACTACCAATGCACCTGTTTTAAGAATACCAAAGTAAATTGGTAACCAATCAATACAATTCATTAAAAGAATTGCGACTTTATTACCCTTTCCGATACCATTCTGAGTAAGCATATTTGCAAATCTGTTTGCTTTCTCTTCAAATACGCTCCAAGTGATTTCACGACGATAAGGACGTCTTGCACCGGGCTCAACGAGTTCAAATTCGCTCCAGGTAATTCTTCTTGTTTCCGGTTGCTCTGGATTAATCTCAACCAATGCCACATCATTTGGAAATTCACGGGCATTTTTTTCAAGTAAATGTACGATTGTCATAACACATCTCCATAATTAATCGCTGATTAAATAATTGCAATATTTTAGTATTTTACTTCATTATTCTGCAAAAATCAACAAAATTTAACAAATAAAAATTTTAAAAAAATACTATTGACATATATGCTTTAAAGTGCTAAACTTTAAAACATTAAAGCAATGATATCATTTTTCATGACGTTTGTCAAGTAATGTTAATTAAAAAGGAGTGATTTTTATGACAACCACAATGATGATTAGTATTCCAATGCTTATTTGTTTCTTCGCACTTATGATAGGTGTAGGATTTTATTGCAAAAAACACTCAACAAATGTTGACGGGTTCGTATTAGGTGGCAGAAGTGTTGGCCCTTGGCTTACAGCTTTTGCTTTTGGTACATCTTATTTCTCTGCAGTTATTTTCGTAGGCTATGCAGGTCAGTTCGGTTGGAATTTTGGTCTTGCCTCCACCTGGATTGGTCTTGGTAATGCATTTATCGGTTCACTTCTTGCATGGGCTGTTCTCGGCAGACGAACAAGAGTTATGACACAACATCTTGATTCAAAAACAATGCCTGATTTCTTTGAAAAAAGATACGATTCAAAAGCTCTTAAAATAGTTGCCTCTATTATTGTATTTATTTTCCTTATCCCATATACAGCATCACTTTATAATGGTCTTTCTTCACTTTTTAATAATGTATTTAATGTTCCTTATGCAGTTATCGTTATTGTTATGGCTGTACTTACAGGCATATACGTTATTTTTGGCGGATATATGGCAACTGCAATCAACGACTTTATTCAGGGTATTATAATGCTTGTTGGTATCGTTGCGGTAATTGTCGCTGTTCTCAATAAAAACGGAGGCTTTACTCAAGCGGTAGCATCTTTAGGTGAAGAAGCAGGTTCAGAATTCACCTCTATGTTCGGCCCTAATCCTATTTTCCTTTTCTTTGTTGTTATGCTTACCTCTTTAGGCACTTGGGGATTACCGCAGATGGTTGGTAAGTTCTACTCAATCAAAGACAAAGGCTCAATCAAAAAAGGTACAATCATTTCAACAATCTTTGCAATTATTGTTGCAGGCGGTTGTTACTTCCTCGGTGGTTTCGGTAAACTTTATAAGGAAGAAATGGTTGCAGGCGGTTATATTTCTGAAACAGGAGCAGTGATGTTTGACAAGGTTGTTCCTACAATTCTTTCTGATTTAGCACCTGTTATTGTAGCTCTCGTTATTGTGCTTGTGCTTTCTGCATCAATGTCAACTCTTTCTTCTCTTGTTCTCACATCATCATCAACACTTACACTTGATGTTATCAAGCCAAGACTTGAAAAGAAACAAAAGATTGACGATAAAAAGAGTATTCTTATTCTTCGTATATTCATTATTTTCTTTATTGCTCTTTCTGCAGTTATTGCAATTCTTAAAGATACAATCTGGTCAAAATCAGTATTTATTGCACAGATGATGGGTGTTTCATGGGGTGCATTGGCAGGTGCTTTCCTCGCTCCTTTCCTTTACGGTTTATATTGGAAAAAAACCACAAAGGCTGCCGTTGTAACAAGCTTTATCTTCGGCACAGGACTTGAAATAGTACAGCTTTTAATAAGCATCGGTCTTTTCACACCAACAACTCCGATTTTAAGCTTTGTATTCACAAATTCACTGTATTCCGGTGTATTCGCAATGGTGGGCGGACTTGTCCTTGTCCCAATCGTGAGCCTTTTAACACAAAAGACATTGCCAAAGAATATAGACGAAAAATTCAGTTGTTATGATGCAAAAGTAACAACAAATGTTACAAATTCATTAGGATAAAACAAATGAGGCTATGAGTAATTTCATAGCCTCTGTTTTTGCAATAAATTGGAGTTTGTCGAGCACAATTCGTAGGGGCGGATGCCCACATCCGCCCGCAATAAGTTACCATTAAACCCAAACGGGACGATGTGGGCATCGTCCCCTACAAATTAATCTCCTCGACAAATTATAATTTAACCATTTAAATTCAATAATCTTTTAGCATTTTTATAGAGAATTAAATCTTTTTCTTCCGTTGTTAATGGAAGTGAATTGAGAGTTTCGATTTCCTCTCCTGCCCTGCTCCAAGGAGCATCAGAACCAAAAAGGATTTTCTCTGCACCGTGTTTTTTTACAATTCTCAAAAACTGCTCGTAAGAATAATAGTTCATACCCATTGATGTATCAAGATACACATCACTTCCTGCAAGATATTTTTCAACATCGTCCCATTGATGTTGACCGCCAAGGTGTGCTGCTACAATAATACCGCCTTGCATTTGCTTTGAAATATCAGCAAACTGCTTTGGACTACTGTGAATCGGTGGCGGATATGCAGGGTCATAGCCTGCGTGGAATAGTATAATAAGACCTTTGCTTAATGCATAATCATATATTTTAAGCATTTCGGGTGCATCAACCGTGAACTGCTGATATTCAGGATGAAGTTTTATTCCCGGCAAACCAAGTTCGCATACAAAGTCAATATCTCTTTTATAATCGTCTGTTGCAGGATGAATTCCACCGAAGGAAATAAGTCTGTCACAGGTGATTTCTTTTGCCCAGTTGTTAAGAGTCACCGTCTGACTCGGTTTTGTAACAACAGGCTGAACAACTGAAATATCAACACCGAATTTATCCATATTATTCACAAGTCCCGAAACAGTACCGTCACTACAAGGCATATATTCACCATTACATCCCGATATTAGAGATGCTATTGCTCTTTGGGCAATTTTATCAGGAAAAGCATGAGTATGAAAATCTATTACCATTTTAATTCCCCCATTTTGCATATTATTTGCAGAAACAACGTTCGATTATTCTTCAAACATTATTCTTAATTTTTCCACAGCGTTATAAAGGTCTTTTACACCTGCAGAAACTTTTTCACTTGGGAAATTTTCAAGATAACTACTTGCTTCCAATGTCAGATAACCGCCATATCTGATTTCTTTCAGTGCTTTTATAATGGCCGTGAATTCAATATTCATTGAAAACGGAATCTGATGTGAATCGTGAACCTTATCATTATCGTGAATATGTAATGCTTTAAGCCTGTTACCCAGGGCTTTTATCATTTCAACAGCTGTTGTGTCACTGCCTTTCATTTCAGCGTGACCGATATCAAGACAAGCAACAAAAAAATCATCATTAACTGCATCAAGATGAGCATTAAAACTTTCAGGAGTTGCACAGGCTGCAAAACAAGAATGCTTATGTAACGGCATCCAATTCCACATATTTTCAGTTGCAATTTTTACATTATGCTCCTTTGCAAATGGTAAAAGTTCAAAATACATTTCAGCATTCTCACGAGGACTACCATTATTCATAGGATGAATTATGCAGATATCTCCCCCTGCCTCTGCCACACATTCAATAGCACGTTTAAGGTAATAACTGCTTTTTGGTGATGATGGAAAAGGTGCGTGTCCTTGATTGCATATAATTCCATTATCAAGACCGATTTGTTTAAGCTTTCGTGCAAATGCAAGATAGTTGTCCTGTGCTGTGGGATGATTTGTGGAAACTAAAAGACCATTTTTCTTTTCACACATATCGAACATTGAAAAATCCCAAGCATCAAATCCTGATTTTGCCACAAGTTCAACTGCCTTTTCTTCACCAACAAGTGTTGCGATTGAACCAATTTCAGTAGAAACTTTCATACATATATCTCCAAAAAAACAATTTAACAGTATTTTTTCGATTATTTTATCATAATAATCTCATTGTTTCAACGCAAAGAAAAAATTTTAAAAAAATTAAAAAATTTTTTCAAAAAACACTTGACTATTTTATTTCTATGTGTTATTATTATCGAGCGTTGAGACGCTGGTGTAGCTCAGTTGGTAGAGCAGCTGATTTGTAATCAGCAGGTCGGGGGTTCGAGTCCGTCCACCAGCTCCATTTTTTTGTAATTCAATATGGGTAGGTTCCCGAGTGGCCAAAGGGAGCAGACTGTAAATCTGCCGTCGACGACTTCGGTGGTTCGAATCCACCCCTGCCCACCATTTCGAGTGGTCATTACGGATTTAAGTGATGAACACTCGATTTTTCTTTGTTTTTTCATAGTATTTGATTATGTATCGAGCAGGTTTCATCCTGCTCTTTTTTGTTATGCCGTGAGGTATTCAACCGCCATACCTTGCCTCATATCCAATTTGAAATTTTCTTCATCCGACGGAATTTCAATGTTTCCTACAAATCGGTAATGAATTACAATTCTTTGAGTTTTGTTTTTGCCTGTACCCTCTGTTTCATAAACGTCAATGTGATCAATGAGTTCTCTGAGAAGCGGTGTTGTAAGTTTGTCCATCTGGATAAACCGTCTTACAGATTCCACAAACACATCCTTGTCCTTTTTTCTTTCGTTCAAAGCTTCAAGGTCCTCGTAAATCTTTGCTGTTTTCTTTTTTAACTCCGCTTTTTCTATCTCATATTTCTGAGACATATGCAGGAACCAAGCATCCGTAACCTTACCTAAAGCATTATCCTCATAAAGTTTTTCGTAAAGAGAGTTTACGGTATTCTGTCGAGAAGTACATCTTTGCAGCTCTGCATTAAGATATTTTCTTTCAGCCTGAATGTCAGCTTCAGTTTTCATTGTAAGCACTTCAACGAGCTCGTCCTCATTATGCTTAAGGTAGTTTGCAAGTTTCTTGATTTCCATCGAAACAATTTGTTCAATGGCATCTGCTCTTACATAATGCCTGTGTTGGCAACTGCCTCTGTAATCCTTTACATAATTAGAACAACTGAAATAGTGAATATCTTTGTTTCGGGTGTTTACATGATACCACAGCTTATGGCCGCATTCGGCACAAACAAGAAAATCACAAAAGATGTTCTTCTTTCCGTTCTGCGGCAATGGATCACGGCGCTTACAAGTACCAACAAGCCTTTGTACTGCTTCATAGGTGTCACGGGAAATTATTGGTTCGTGAACATCCTTGAAGATTTTTAAATCTTCTTTCGGACTCATATGACGTTTCTTGTTTTTAAAAGATTGCGAATAGGTTTTGAAGTTCACCACATCACCGCAATATTCCTGACGAACAAGAATCTGACGTATTGTTGAGCTTTTCCATTTGTATGGGTTAGGCTGCACCTTTTTACCGCCTCTGCCAATACCTCTTTCTTGCCAATATGCCGTACAATTCTTTATACCATTGTCTTGCAGATACCATGCAATCTTCTCTTGACCGTAGCCTTCAAGGTAAAGTTCAAAAATCTTTTTTACCACCTTAGCAGCCTCAGGCTCAACAACCCACTTTTTTGGATTCTGTGGGTCTTTCATATATCCGTAAGGTGGTTGAGAAAGCGGTTCACCCATATTGCCACGGATTCTTTTGGCTGACCGTACTTTCTTCGAAATATCTCTTGCATACATCTCGTTCATAACATTCTTGAACGGGATTATTTCATTTTCACCGTCAGCACTGTCAACCAAATCGGTAATAGCAATAAAGCGGATATTGTTTTCGGGAAAGTAAGACTCGGTATAAAGACCAACCTCAACATAGTTTCTGCCGAATCGAGACATATCTTTAACTATTATGGTTGAGACATATCCTGCTTCAACATCCTCCATCATTCTTTTGAAATCGGGTCGGTTGAAGTTTGTACCGGTAAAACCGTCATCAACATAAAATCTGGTATTTTCAAAACCTTTCTCCTTAGCATACCTTGTTAACATCAATTTTTGATTCTCGATAGAGTTACTCTCATTTTCTTTATTGCCGTCATCTCGGGAGAGACGGCAGTAGAGAGCAGTAATGCCACTATTATTTGACTGCATTAGTCCTCCTTTCCGGCAGTCATACATACACATTCTTTGTTAATTGTATTTATATCTTCAGCGGTTGTCAAATGTGCAAAATCGCTACCTATATGTTTTTTTATTCTGTCTTTGAGTGTCATTGTTTCGGTTTTACTGTACTGTGTTGAAACTACATAACGCACGCCGTTGATGACATATTCATTCGCATCATCTTCTTTGAGTTTCAGTTCAGCACGGGTATTGTTGAATGTTTCGATAATCTTGAATTTTAACATTTGCCAATATTTCATTATCTTGCCCCCTTATCACTTCTGGTTTTATTCTGTTGTTTAGACCATTTTTCAAGCAGAGCGATTAACAACTCACCGACCTGCTTTTGCGTATAGTCTTTGGGTATGAATTTCCGTATGTCATCAAGTTTTATGGTTATCTTTTCTTTTTGATTCGCTTTAGACTTACTCATCACCGCAAAGATTTGGTCCATAGTAAGCAATTCCGCAAGAGATAAGTTGCGTAACTGCTGTGCCTGTGACAGCGAGGGTGTGCAATCTTCGCTGTTCATTGTTTCAAGCAGATTCTTTTGCTCATCTGCACGCAGATATGAAAGCTCGACGGCAGGAGTGAGTGCGATTTTGCCTTCATCAACTTTATCGAGCAACTCGGGTATCAGCTTTGTCAGCCGTATATACCGTTTCACTTGAGACGGACTGTCCTCTGTTGAAATGTCTTCTGCCGTCAACTTCGGACCAATTTGGACCGAAGTTAAATCCGTTCGCCTGCCTTGTTGTTTCATTGCATCCATTTTCATTTTATATGCCTTCGCTTTTTCGGACGGTAAGATATGTTCTCTCTGCAAGTTGGACTCAACCATAGCAATAACCGCTTCTTCATAAGTGAATTCCTTGAATACGGCAGGTATTGTTTCAAGTCCTAACTTTTTACAGGCTAAATATCTGCGGTGACCCGATATGATGTCATACTTGGTTTTTCTCACATCCATATATGTTACGATTATCGGTGTGAGGACTCCGTTTTCCTTTATGCTTTGAGTCAGCATTTCCATCTCTTCATCATCACGTACCTTGTACGGGTGATTCCTGAATGGCTGCAATTCATCAAGGGGTATGTTTAATTCCTTTGTCGGCTCAGTAAAAACTTTAGCCGCTTTTTCCAATAAAGATTCTTTTTTATCTTTCATAATTTTTATACTTCCTTCCATTTTTAAATTTTACTTGTTGTTCCGGCTTGTCCTTTCGGACAGTTTTCAGAACATCATCAATAAATGCCTTTACTTTTTCAGGCATAGCCTTCAAGGCTTCCAAATACGGAGCACAAATCTGTTTCAGTTCATATAGCTGTGCTTCAAGTCTGTTGATTCTGCTCTGTAAATCCCAGCATCTTTTAGAGAGTCTTTTGTTTTCTTCTTCAAGTGTTTTTACCTGACCTCTTACGATAACGCATTCCTTGGCCATATTGCTTAAATCATCGTAATCTTCTTTTGAGACCGTTACCTTGCCGGTCAGAGTTTTCTTTCCCATGCTTTCGATTTCCGAAAACATTTTGTGTACTGTTTTGACTTCTTCATATTGTGTTTCTGTTTTTTGCAGTTTACTTTCAATATCCTTTAAGCGTTTTGTATCCTGCTGTATTTCGTATTGCAGACCAGTTAAGTGTTCTGTTGTGCTTCCTTTAATGCCTCTTATAATGTCTGTGTATCCTGCGGAGTTCATATATTCAAAAAAGTCGTCCTGTAAGATGCTGTATGACGGGATTAAAATTGGCTTGCCTTTTTCGTTGTATCGGGGGTTACCGTTTTCATCAACTGCCTGCGGTGATTTCCACTTCTTTGAATGACTTATCTGATTAACTGTTTCTTTTACTTTGCCAACCAAAGATTTATCTTTGCACCGTTTAGTCCAAAGTATCTGTTTTTCGACAACGGGCAGAGCAACAAGATGCATATGGTAGTGATAGATAGGATTTCCTTTTTCTTCGGACAGTGCTATGTTCAGTTCGTCTGCATGCATTACGGCTGAGATGATATTTTCTTCGCCGTACAGAGTAACAGCAAAACGGTATGCATCTGCATAGAATTTTTTTGCATATTCATAACCGCCATGTCTTTCAAAGTAGTCCGTATTGACATCAAAGATAACCTCATCAAACACCTTTGCATCCTTTTTAAGTCCACGCATAGAAACTTTACCGTTTGAAACGAGCTTGTCTAACTGCTCGTTATAGGTCGTTTCACCACAGCTTTTGAAATGCACATTCATCTCGGTCCGTGATAAATCAACATTCATATTCTGATAGTGTTCGTTCTTGCGTTCGTTGTGTCTTTCATATTTACCGATAGTTGATTGCGTATGAGTAACTACCCTTGCAACGCTGTAATTACTTCTCATTTTTTCACCTCCTTTCGCTGATTTTTGTTCCGCTACTTTTTCAAAGTGCGTAACCCACTATGACACTTTCAGCCTGACTGTCTGTAAAGATGTCCGTGGGCTCTGCGAGGCTTTTGCCTGCAGTTTGAGGAACATTCCTCACTCATATATCGACATAAGTGAGACTAAATGTTCCTGACAATTCAGAAAATTTTCTGCAGGCAGGAGCGAAGGAGCAAATTCACCCTTCGCTTTTTACACACAAAACAAAAATAGCCGTTACATTCCATACCAACAACTTCCTTAAGGGCATTAAATTCAAGCCTTTTAAGCAAAGTGTTCATAAGAAATGTAACGGCTATTTGAGTATTATTTCTGAGTTGCCTTACGCACCGAAGTGCAATCAATATTCAATTGTAATTTTGATTGTGACTACATTATATAGAACAAATGTTCTTTTGTCAAGACTTTTTTTATTTTTATCTTAAATTTTCTTCTTGATATTTCGTTGAAAAAAGTATATACTATTTTCAACGAGGTGAGTTTATGGAACGACCTGCTATTTTATCACAAATAAAAAATGATATTCAAAACGCAGAGGTTGGCACAGTTTTTGTGCCGATTGATTTTGTTCTGCTTACAGATAAAAAGACAGCCAGTGTATGTCTGACACGATTGGAAACGGAAAAAATTGTTTCAAAAATAATGCGTGGCGTTTACTACAAACCCGAGTACAATGATTTTCTCGGTGAGTATGTTGCCCCTGAGCCTGATGCAGTCGCACACGCTCTTGCACGAAATTACGGTTGGACTATTGTTCCCTGCGGTGATACTGCTTTAAACCTGCTCGGACTTTCAACACAGATTCCTGCTGCTTGGGTTTATGTAAGTGACGGCAATTACAAAGAATACACCTACGAGCAGACTACAATAAAATTCAAAAGAACAACCAATAAAGAAATATCCAAGCTCTCATACAAAACTGCACTTGTGGTACAAGCTCTAAAAGCTCTCGGTAAAGATAATGTTGATGATACTGTTTTAACAAAACTGAAAAACAATCTTGCTGACAGCGAAAAGCAAGCACTTCTCACCGAAGCAAAAGCGGCAACATCTTGGATATATGAGTACATCAAACTGATTTGCAGGAGTTGAATTATGCGCAACATTGCAACAATAAAAGAAAATGACCGCAAGGCTCTGTTTCAGAACACTGCGGCTAAAATGGGACTTACAAATGCAATTATTGAAAAGGACTTTTGGGTGTGCTTTATGCTTGATTATCTTTTTCACCGTTGCGAGTGGAAGGATAACATTGCTTTCAAAGGCGGTACAAGCCTTTCAAAATCCTACGGTCTGATTGAGCGTTTCTCAGAAGATATTGACCTTATCCTCGATTGGCGTGTTATAGGCTTTGAGCTTAACGAGCCCTGGGAAGAACGCAGTAACACAAAGCAGGATATTTTTAACAAAGAGGCAAACCGCCGCACAGAAGAATTTTTGAAGAATACTTTTATGCCTGTGATTATTGCAGACTTGCAGAAGGAACTCAGCACATCGGTTAATTGCTACATAGATGAAACCGACCCGCAGACAGTAGTTTTTGCATACAACCGTAGCTTTGAGGATAGCTCAATTCTCCCGGTAATCCGTCTTGAAATCGGTGCACTTGCAGCTTGGACACCTGCCGAAGAAAGACCTATTACACCT
The DNA here is from genome assembly GCA_937906895.1 of uncultured Clostridia bacterium. Classification (GTDB taxonomy): domain Bacteria; phylum Bacillota; class Clostridia; order Oscillospirales; family Acutalibacteraceae; genus Fimenecus. The sequence goes on from CALCTT010000019.1 coordinate 18,748, forward strand.
TATGCCGCTGTTCAGTATCCAAAAGTTTTTACTCAGCCGACAACGGATATTCTGACCGTACTTCCGAAACGAACTTTTTGGGAGAAGGTCACAATTCTTCACCGTGAGGCATTCCGTCCCGAAGATAAGGCTTTCCCGTCAAGATACTCCCGTCATTATTATGACTTGTACTGTATGATGAATTCACCCGTTAAGGATGATGCACTTGCCGATATTGAGTTGCTTAATAAGGTTGTACAGTTCAAAGAAAAGTTTTACCGTTGCCCTTGGGCAAGGTATGACGAAGCAAAAGTCGGCACAATCCGCTTAATGCCACCCGAAAGAAATCTGCAAGCTCTTAAAGATGACTACGAGCATATGCAGAATATGATTTTCGGCGATAAACCTGATTTTGAGGTTATTCTTAAAGGTATTGAGAAATTAGAAAAAGAAATCAATACATATACAAAAACTTGAACGGAGGAAAAAGAAATGAGCAGAACAAGTGAAGAGATTACTAAAGGATTAACTTCTGATATTTTAAGAGATATTATTGATTATCCGTCAAATCAAAACATAAAGGTTGATGGAATTACTTGGTTTAAAGAAGATAGCTATAAAGGAACGGACTACGATTGGCTTTCTGTTATTTTTGAAAAAGCAAGCAAAAAGCAGAGCATGGAAAATAAAGGCACTCCTGATTTTATGGTTGTTAAGGATAATTCCAATGTCATTATTGTTATTGAATGCAAAGCAAAAACCTCTGACCATAGTAAGTATTCAAACCTAGATGACTATAAAATAAATGGTTTCGGCTCGTCAGAAGATACTGCCAAATATGCAATAGATGGAGCTTTGTGGTATGCTTCATTTTTGTCAGATAAATACGATGTTATTGCGATTGCTGTTTCTGGTCAAAATTTGATAGAAAGCAAGCTAACATCTTTTGTGTGGCCTAAAAATGGCGATGTGTCTGATGTGGAGCTATTGGCTGATGGTTTGTTACAAAATGAAATGCAATCAATTAATAAATATGAAAAGGATATTGACATAGTTTTAGAAAGATTTGCTGCCACAGAAGCAGAAGTTAAGAAAGAATTAAGAAGGTATACCCTTTCTTGTGCAAATTTTTTAAGATCAAACGGAATCGAAGATAATTCAAAAGCAGGATTTGTTTCAGCTATCATTTTGGGATTGACTAATCACGAATCAAAACTATATCAAGATACTAAATCAGCCATTAATGCAAAACGGGCAACTAAATCAAAAAGAATGATGTCAGATCCTATTGGCAAAAATTCCGTTAAAATGCTGAAATCTGCATTGTATGGAGATGGAAATGAATTTGACGATGATTATGTAAGAGGCATTTGGGATATAGATAAAATCCCGAAAGGCAAAAGAACAGCTTTAAAGAAATTTTACAACAACCTATTAGCCAAAGACGAATTATTGAGAGCCCCCAAAGGCGAAAACAAGGATTTTATGGATGGTGATACTGTTCTATCTCGTTGCATTTATTCACTATATGAAAATGTAATAGAAATATTGGAACACTATACTGGCATAGATGTTATGGGTGAATTTTATACAACATTTCTTCGCTTCACAAAAGGTAACGCTAAAGAAAAAGGCATAGTATTAACACCAAAGCATATTACTGAATTGTTTTGTGATATTGCAGAATTTTATTCAGACAAGAAAATGACCGAAAAAACAAAAATAATTGACATATGCTGTGGCACAGGAGCTTTTCTGATCTCTTCTCTTGCGAGAATTAAAGAAAATATTTTTAATGAAAAAACAAGTGAATCAGTGAAGAATGAAAAATATAGCACGGCACAAACATTTAGCCTTATCGGAGTTGAAAGAGATCCCTCAATGTATGCTTTAGCTTATGCTAACATGAGATTCCATGGCGATGGAAAATCGAATTTGTTTAATTGTTCCTCTTTGTTAGTTGATTCGTATGCACCAGTTGATGATAGCGGAAAAACTTATCTCAATGATAATGCGAAAATACCTCTCCATGAAGCACTGTCAAGTTTTGGTGATATTGATATTGGGATGATTAATCCACCTTATTCTCTTGACAAAAAAGATAATTCTTCATCGCAAAACTATGAAATTGTTCTGCGAAAAGAAGAATGTGAAGAAAAAATAAAAATGTTGAAGAAAAAACTCGCGCAAGAAAAAAAGAAATTGGGTGGCGAGACAGATTCGGAATTAAAGAAAATACAAATTGATATAGATAAACAGAACGCTTTAATAGAAAAAATTGACAAAGAACTTGAAGAAACTCGTTTAGATGAAGTTGTATTTTCAAAAGGACAAGATGAATTAGACTTTGTAGCTTCAATGCTTCATTATCTAAAAGACGGCGGTATAGGTATCGCAATAGTTCCAATGTCTTGCGCAGGAAACAGTGGTTCAAAATTAAGAGAAAAGCTTTTAGAACATCACACATTGTTAGCATGTATGACGATGCCGTCTAATCTGTTTTTTGATAGTCATGTTGGTACCGCCACCTGCATTATGGTGTTTAAAGCTCATATAAAGCACGATGATAATAAGTCCGTCTTTTTAGCTAGATGGCAGGATGATGGATTTGTAGTTATTCCTCATAATGGTAGAAAAAACGGTGGAATGTGGGATATAATCCGTGAAGAATGGATTAATCAAATGGATGGAACAGCAGAAACGAACGAATATGTTTGGCTAAAGAAGAAAATTAAAATCACGGATGAAGCTTTAGCTGAAGCATATATAAAAACAGATTATTCCAATTTGTCGGATAAAGATTTTGAAACTACATTAAAAAAATTATCATTGTACAAATACATGGAAGAAAAAGCATTGTTGGAGATTTAATTATGAAATTAAATATTGATTCTTGGCAACCAATGAAAATTAGTGACATGTTTTATACTTATACAGGCGGTGATTTAATTATTAACACCATTCAAGAAGGTGAAATTCCTGTAATATCACATACATCGGTTAACAATGGTGTTAAAATCTATTCTTCCGAAATTGAAGGTCAAATGTTGTTTGATTGCAAAAAAACAATAAGTTTAGCTGATAGGGGAACTTTCTTTGCGGCTGTACAAAATCACGATTTCTATATAGGAACAAGAGTAAAAGCGTTGGAATTTAAAGATGGTAGACACTCAGAATGCATTCTTCAATTTTTTGTCACTGTAATAAACCATGAAGCATTTCGTTTTTGTTACGGTAGAAACTGCACTAACGGTCTTGATGATTTAGTCATCAAATTACCCGTAAAAAATGAAAAAGTTGATTATGAATTTATTGAAAAATATATGAATTCATTAAATGGAGATGTTTCAGATATACCGGATTACTTTTTAAACGAAGGATATAAAAAAGCGTGTTGGTATCTTGACAATATCAATCAAGGCGAATTCGAAAAAGATTTTGCCGAAGCGTTTGATAAAAACAAACTTAAACTATCTGATAGAGAGTGGGACTATTTTGTTTTGGAAAATATTGTATCCAGTGTTCACAATGGAAAATCGTATAATGCATCAGATTTGGTTATTTCAGATAGTGAAGAATATGTTTCGTATGTAACACGAACAGACGAAAACAATGGTATTTCTATGTATGTACAAGCATCAGAATATAAAGGGTTGGAAAAGGCAAATGCAATTACCATTGGCGATACTACCGCTACAATCTTTTTTCAAGAGCATAATTTTATAACGGGACCGCATATTATTGTAATTAGAGCTGACTGGTTGAATGTATATACAGCAAATTTTATAATTACAATTCTCAATCAAGAAAAATATAGGTATCCTGTTTTCGGTCGTGCGTTCACAAAAGACCTTATTAAACAAACCAAGGTGTATCTTCCTATAGATGACGATGGAAATCCCGATTATAAATTTATGGAAGATTATATAAAATCATTGCCGTTTAGCAATAAGATATGAGGTTTAATATATGAGTGAAATAAAAACTTCAGCAAAAGGGATTGATTACGCAAAGCCCTCTGTTTTAAAAACTAAATCTAGAGTCTATTCTCAAGCAATGTTAATGAGTATACCGCATAAACATTCTGATAAAATCGATGTTTCTTTAAAAATAGGAAGATATACTCTACCTTTTGGAAATGTTGAGACAAAACAACCTAAAAGCGAATTAACGCTTGATAATGACGAGTTAAACAATCTTATCACTTATATTTCGGACAATTATACACCTGTTAACCTTGGTTCAGGCAAGTACATTTGTGTTTCAGAAGATACAGAAGAATTAATTAGTAAATTCAAAGAATTAGCTGATAAAAACAGTGATACTGCAAATCTTTTGATTGAAAATGACATTTTATCTGATAATGTATTTGTTGCAGCGACATCTATCAAAAAGAAAGATGCATTGGACGAATTTGAAGAAAAACTTGAAGAAGATTTAGCTGAGTCGTATTGGCAAAATTGGTTCGCAACCAACAAGTGGGTGCTCGGTTCAGATTTTGCACAAATTATTGATGAGCGAAAAATTGATACTGAGAATATAGCTGACTACATAATGCGTGCATTTGACGGATTTGTGGACTTGGTTGAAATAAAAAAGCCAAACGGGATGCCGTTTTGGGCTTCAACAAAAGACCATGATAATTATGTCCCATCATCGGATTTAGTTAAAGCTATTACACAATGTCTTAACTATATTCACGCCATCGAGCAAGAAGCAAATAGTGTAAAATTTATACAAAGGACAAAAAGCAAGGTTATAAAACCAAGGTGTATTTTAATATTCGGTCGTTCCAACGATTGGGATGAAGAGCAAAGAGAATCATATAGAATCTTAAATGCTGCGTACAATCAAATCTCAATTCTAACCTATGATCATCTTCTTTTAAGGGCGAAGAATGTTTTGGGACTAGTTGACAATGAGGATAATGAATCATCCTATAACGAAGATGATTTACCATTTTAATATTTTACTAAACATCAAAGGCAGGGACAAAAATCCCTGCCTAATACTTTTATATATAGATAATTTCCTTCAAGACAATCTCTCTTGCCCTTGCTTCAATATTATTCATACGAGCAACCCATTCCATTTGGTTTTGTTCTTTTAGTTGTTCTGTTATGCCCTCATTGACCTTCATCTGTTCTACCAGCCGAGAGAACATATTTGATGCTTGTTCATCAACCTCTGCAAGATGAGTCCACAATGTGCCTGTCATAAGCATAATATTAAACTGAACTCGTTTATGATTCATAAGATAATCTTTGCGTTTCAATCCCCACACACCGAGTGGTTTGCTTGCTTCGGCAGGTAATGTGATGTTGGGTATTCTATAATCGCCAACCATTCTGTAGCTTCTGCCATTCTGTTCAAATGATGTTTTATTCATAACTCTACCTTCCTTTCAATCAGTGACAAATGTGTCGTATGCAAATTTAGTGCCGAGCCTGAAACCTGACATAAAGCTATCGCAATTGCTTATACTCAAAAACTCATTGTATGTATTTGCATAGTCGAGAAACAGTTCCTTATCTTCTGCGGCCAGTTTTGCTGTGAGTTGTTCTTCCTTTTCTGTAAGCTCATTTAGTTTGTTTTTGAGCCTTGCTGACAATTCGGAATTCAATTCCTGCGGCTCGATGTTTCCATAGTATAATTCTTCAATAAATGTTGACATCAATTCATCTCCTCGTTTATACTATAAAAGGACTTTTTCGGGATGGAACAGAATGTGTATGACAACGCCGTTAAAACAATTATTTCAGCAAATCCGTTGTTATCTTTCATCCCAAGAATAAGAGTTTTCCTTTTGGGAAACTCTTATTTTCTTTTGGTTCAGAAAAATGGTAGATTCGAAAGTCTGTTATTTGTGTTATCATTATGATGATAGTTATTATTGTTATTATTATAAAAATCTCCATCTACTCAATATTTTCACCTCCCAAAGATATAATATATTTTTTTGAGATTAGTGTGATACCGAGAATATTTAAGATTTCGTTGTACTGAGAATATTTAAAATTTCGTGTCGTTGACAAAATATTGGTAATATGATAAAATTTTTAGTTGATAATAAAAGAGAAAATATTGATTTTTGACATATTGAATTAAGGTGATTTAATGGAATTCTGCGTATTGACTGCAGACGAATACAGAGAGTTTTTAAAAGGTAATCCTCAGGCTTCTTTTATGCAGACTGTTGAGTTATCAGAACTCAAAAAGGAAAACGGAAGTAAAATTCATTTTGTGGGTGTAAAAGAAAACGGAGTTATCGTTGCCGGTTCAATGATTTTAGAAGATAAATCAATTTTAAATCAAAAGCAGTTTTATGCTCCTCGCGGGCTTATTGTTGACTATCACAACAAAGAATTACTCGGGTTTTTCACTAAAGAATTAAAGAAATATATTAAGAAGCACGGTGGATTTATCCTTACAATAGACCCTAATGTACTTTACAGAATCCGTACGAATGACGGTGATTTGTTAGAGAATGACGAGCCGAATGATGAGGCTGTGAACAATCTTCTTGACCTTGGCTACAAGCACTATGGTTTCAATATTTATCTTGATGCATTACAGGTAAGATGGTGTTGTCGTCTTGACCTTGATGAGGACTATGAAACTAAAAAAGCAAAGTTTTCAAAGCAGACAAGAAAAAACATCAATTCTTGTATAAAAAAAGGTCTTTTAGTTAAGGAAGGTACAATCGACGACCTTAAGGTTATGGCTGAAATCTTTGAAACTACATCAAAGCGTCGTAATTTCTTTTACAGAAATCTTGAATACTATCAGAAAATGTACAAGCACATGAAGGATTTAATGACAATTTATGTGGCTTACCTCGACCCTGATATTTATTATGAGCATACACAAGGTTTGCTTGACAACGCAAAGAAAAGCTATGAAAGTGTGCTTCAAAAACTTGAAAAGCTTACTGCAGGTGAAAGACTTCTTAATCAAAAAGAAGAAGCAGAAAGACAGGTTGCAAAATACGAAAAGGAATTGGAAAAGGCAGAACAGTTCAAAAAGGAAAATCCTGATGGCAAGGCTATCGGTTGTCTTCTTTCACTTCGCAGTGGTGAGGAATACTTGACACTTTCAAGTGGTGTTTTAATGGAATATCGTCAGTTTACTCCAAAGTATCTTATGTATGAGCACCACATTAAAGAGGCTTATAAAGAGGGCTTTAAATACTGCAACTTCTATGGTATCACAGGTGACTTTAATCCTAAAAACGAGTATTACGGTATTTACGAGTTTAAAAAAGGCTTTAAGCCTAATGTTACTGAATATATTGGTCAGTTTGAATTAAAAATTAGTCCGTTTTATGATGTATATAAGCTTTTAAAGAATATTAAAGGACGCATCAGCAAATGAAAATAGTTAATTTAGAAAAACAGGAATTTATTGATTTTTGTAATGAAAATTCACAATCTTCATTTTTTCAGTCACCTTATTGGATTGAAATCAAGAAGCAAAACGGGTGGTCAGGCGAGATTTTAGGCGTTAAAGAAAACGGCAAAATCATTATCGCTACTGTTTTGTTATACAAAAGCCTTAAAGGTATTGTCAAATTTGCTTACGCTCCACGAGGGTTTTTGATTGATTATTCTAACTTCCGGTTGCTTGAAGAATTTACAAAGGAAATTAAGGATTATCTTAAGAAAAAGAATATTGCATTCTTAAAAATCAATCCTTATGTTGATTATCAGCTTCGTGATGTTCACGGAAATGTAATTGACGGCACTAAAAATGATGCTTTAATGGAAAAACTCAAATCTTTGGGCTATATACACTACGGTTTTTATGTGGATATGGATGAGAAGAAGGATTTAGAGCCAAGATGGATTTCTGTTCTTGATATTAAGGGCAAGACTATTGACGAGCTTTTCAAAAATTTCCGCAGCGGTACAAAATGGGGCATAAACAACAGCAAAAAAAATTTCATCACACTTATCCAGGCTGATGAAAACAATCTTGTTGAATTCAAAAATCTTATGAAGCACACCGCTGAAAGACGAGAATTTATTGACCGTCCCCTCTCCTACTATCAGAATATGTTTAAAGTGCTTGACAGAGAAAATGCTGTCAAAGTGCTTTTAGCAGAGGTTAATCTTAAAGAATTACTTGATTTTACGCAGGAAAGATTTGATAAAAATGCAAAGCGTTTAACTGTTATTGAGGGTAATCCTAAAAAGATTAACGAATATAATGAAATCATGTCCGAACAAGAAAGCATTGCAAAGAAGCTTAAGGTAATGGCTGATGATGTAAAAGAATACGGTGATAAGAAGATTATTGCTGGTGGTTGGTATATGCTATACGGCAGAGAGGTTGTATATCTCTTTGGTGCAAGTTATAAGCCATTTATGAAATACAATTCACAATATCTTTTGCAATATGAAATGATTAAATATGCTGTTGAAAACGGTTACGACAGATTTAATTTCTATGGCATTGACGGAAACTTCAATGAGGATTCAAAAAACTACGGTTTATTTGATTTCAAGCGTGGTTTCAATGCTGAGGTTCACGAATTAATCGGTGAGTTTGACTTGGTTATCAATAAAGGAAAATTTGCACTTTATGAATCGATTTTCAAAGCATACAAAATAATGAAAACGGTTCAGAAAAAGTTTATTAAATAATAAGGTTGAAAATTATGTATCAATTCAAAGCAGATATTCCTGTAAAGGAATTTACTGAATTTATTGAAAATTCATCTTTTGCACCTATTCAGCAAACACCTGAATGGGCAAAGCTTAAGAACAATTGGAAAAATCGTTTTTGCGGTATTTATAAAGATAACACTCTCGTTGGTGTTGCTCTTATACTTATCCGTACACTTATTCCGGGATTTAATTATGCTTATTGTCCGCGAGGTCCTGTAACAGATTTGACAAATTCTGAAATAATCAAAGCATTTTGTGACGGTGCAAAGGATTTTTGCAAAAAAAATAATATTTACTCACTTAAAATTGACCCTGCTATTGTGGTTAATAAGATTCTACCTGATATTCCAAAAGAAAGTTTCTTTGACCCGTTTGATTTGGAAAGAGGAAAAATTGAGTTTAAAACTCTTGTAAACAACGGCTTTGAGCATAAGGGCTTTGTGAAAAATCTTGGTGAGGCTATTCAACCTCGCTTCAATGCATTAATCCCATTAAAGGATGCTGACGGCAATCCCCTTTCAGCACCTCAGTTCAAGAAAAACTACAAGCAGAAATTGAGAAAGTATTTAGGTAATTTCCAGCCTGCAAGAGGTCTTTTCTATGAAGGTGCAGAACGTACGCCTGAGAATATTGCTCTTTTTAAGAAGATTTTAAGCAATACTGAAGAAAGACAAAATATTTCACTTCGCAGTGAAGATTATTTCACATTACTTGCTGAAGCATTCGGTGACAAAGCATTTTTTGCTTTTGAAAAATGCAAGGTAAATGATTATATTTCAAATCTTGAAAAGAGATATGAAAAAGAGCCTGATATGAGGGACAAAATCACCGAACAACTCCAAGATGCTAAAAAAGTGCTTAATGAAAAATGTGAAATCGTACCGCTTGCAGCATTACTTACGGTTTATCCGCCAAATAAAAAAGGTGTCAGAATTGCTGAATATTTATACGCAGGCTCTGACCTTCACATATTCCCATCATTCTGTGCAACACTTTGCGGACTTTGTGAACAATGTGTTCTCACAACGGAAAATGGTTGTGATTTTCTTGATTTAGGCGGTCTTTCAGGCACTCTTGATGATGGGCTTTATGAGTTTAAAAATCAATTCAACCCGATTATTATTGAATATGCCGGTGAATTTGATTTAAGAGTCAATAATTTCAAGTATAATCTTATGGAAAAGGGCTTACCTGTTCTTAAAAAGATGTATTCAAAATTGAGAAAGTTAATAAGAAAATAAAACAAAACCACTTGAAAGGAATTGTTTCCCAATCAAGTGGTTTTATATTTTGCATATAATTATGGATTTAATCAGCAAATTGGAGTTTGTAGGGATGACTGATAGTGATTATGTATCCTTGTAGGGGTCATTCATGAATGACCCGTTTCAATGTTTGCCATGATGTTACAAGCGGGCGATTCGTGAATCGCCCCTACAGCATCTCCCCGACAAATTATAATTTGTTATTGCTTATTCTTTTTAATGACACGGAAGGCTACTGTTAATGCTACAAAGATTACAATGCAGATTATTCCGTATGTTATTCCATTTTCTGCATAATGAGTATATTCATTCACAACGGGTTGCAGGAACTCATAAGTAATAAGGTCTTTCATACCCTCAAAATGAGTTTCAAAGCTGTTTTGTACATAAGTGATTACGCCACCACAACCACAGAACACAATAGCAAAATAGATAAATATATTCATAAGATTTTTGATATTGAGCAAGAGTAATATTATTCCTAAAATAATTGAAATTGTTTTAAATGTTGATGCTGTTTTTTCGGATAACAAAACAATAATCTCATCACAAGTCTTTCCTGATTCTTCTTCAATGAATTTGAGGACTTCAAGTTTGACCTGAGCACTGATTTTTTCATCATATTTTGAGGCATTTTCAGGGTCTAACTGTGGGTTTTGTTCAAGAGTTACACCATTTTTAATTCTTTCTTTTGCTTCAGTAACGCTACTATGAAGAAAATAATCTACAATTTCACAAAACTCATCTTTAACAAGTTTATTGACATATTCAGAAGAAAACACCTTATCAACAGTAAAGTCTGTCAAAGCATCCGCAAATGGGAACCAGAGGTCAGAGTAATATTGTCCGCCTTTATCGATAATTATATCGTCTATGTTTGTGTTTACATAATTCTTCACATAATCTTCAAGTGTGATTTTCTTACCATTATGAATAAAAGTAAGTGATGCTAAATCAGTATTTTCAACTTGTGTTTCAAATTTACTTGAATTGAGGTATTCTCTGCCCGTGCTCAAAACAATTGCTGCAACAGAAGTAAATATAAGAACAATACTTATTATAACTGAAAGTAAAACTGAAATGAGTTTAAAGTTTTTATTCATAATATCACCTACAAAAATACCCTGCGTCAAGGACACAGGGCAAAGTTTTAATGTACTGTATTTATTCAGCCTTTTCTTCCTTTTTCTTGTGGAAAAGAATTTTATCAACAGGGAAATAGAGGAAGAACTGAACTGCAGAACAAATCATTGTTGCAATGTTTTTAGCTAACACTTCATCACACCAGCTGAAGTTTACGAAAACACCTTTAAGTGTTGGGTTAAGCCAAGCGGAGAAGAAGATAAGACCAATTGTGAAAACAATATAAATTGGAAGAGCAACTGCAACATTTGCACCTGAATTAAATGTCTTTTCTTTATTTACAAAGAAAGCAACAATCTGTGCAATGATGTTAGCTACGTTACTAACGATGAAATAGCCAAGGCCACCAACTGCAACAGGATAAACAAATACCCACCAGCTGAAATCCTGTGTATAAAGCTCTTTAATTGCAGGAATAAGCTGAAGTGTATTAAGAAGTACAAACTGTACAATCATTGCAAGAAGACTTACAACAATGAATTTTACAAACTGCCAAATTGTAACAAGAACAGAGCCCTTTTTCTCTGCAGCCTTGTCAATGTCTTTTAATACTGCCATAACAATATTCTCCTTTTATGTATCAAGATATGTATAAATAATAACATAATATGCTTATTAAGTCAATAAAAGAAATATTATAAAGTCATTCTGAGAAATTAAATGCCGACGCGTAATGGCAGACTTCCATGCCTGCGATGTCTGTCCATACACGATTGTCAGAGATTCTTCGCTACGCTCAGAATGAACAATTTGTTGTATGTGCAACAACGGCGGGGTCTTAACCCCGCCATATCTTATGAAGATTAATATTTTGTAAGATATTCTTCTATTTCCCACTGGGTAATTCTTGTTGTGTAATTACTCCATTCCTGTTTTTTACCTGCAAGATATTTTGAGAAAATGTGTTCGCCAAGAACCGATTTTACAAATTTGCTCTTTTCAAATTCTCTTGTTGCTTCCTGTAATGTGCTTGGAAGATTTTCAATACCATTTTCTTTTCTTTCATTATCTGTCATATCATAAATGTTTGTTGTAATGCCTTCAGGTGCCTTCATACCTTTTTTGATACCGTCAAGACCTGCTGCAATGCAAAGTGCCATTTCAAGATAAGGGTTACAAGCAGGGTCTGCAGAACGAAGTTCAACACGAGTTGCCATTCCTCTTGCTGCAGGAACTCTTATAAGTGCTGAACGGTTTGACGCTGACCAAGAAATATAAACAGGAGCTTCAAATCCGGGAACAAGTCTTTTATATGAGTTTACAAGCGGATTAGCAACACATGTAATTGCCTTAACATGATGAAGAACGCCTGCAATAAACTGATATGCAGTTTCACTGAGTCCATATACATCGTCAGGGTCATAGAAAGCATTTTTGCCATCCTTCATAAGTGAAAGATTTGTGTGCATACCGTTACCTGCTGCACCATAAAGTGGCTTTGGCATAAATGTTGCGTGAAGTCGGTTACGACGAGCATAAGTCTTAACAACGTGCTTGAATGTGACAACCTTATCTGCTGCTTCAAGTGCTTCTGCAAACTTAAAGTCGATTTCGTGCTGACCCTCTGCACATTCGTGGTGAGAAGCCTCGATTTCATAATCCATCTGCTGAAGTGCTATACAGATGTCGTTTCTACACTGTTCACCATCATCAGCAGGACCAATATCAAAATATCCAACAGCATCATTTGTCTTTGTTGTTGCTCTGCCATGTTCATCAAGCTTGAAAAGGAAAAATTCACATTCAGGTCCAACATTGATGGAATATCCCATATCTGCAGCTTCTTTGATTACTGAACGAAGCACATAACGAGGGTCACCTGAGAACGGAGTTTCCTTATCTGCACCATAAACATCACAGATTACTCGTGCAGTACCCTCTTTCCAAGGAAGAATTGTGAAAGTATCAAGGTCAGGTTTTAAGTACATATCTGATTCGTCAATACGAACAAAACCCTCGATTGAAGAACCGTCAAACATCTGACCGTCTGTTAGAACTTTTTCAAACATATTTTCAGTAATTGCGATATTTTTCATCTGACCGAAAATGTCAGTAAACTGCAAACGCAAAAACTTAATATTTTTTTCCTTTGCTATTTTAAGAATGTCTTCAACTGTATAGCTCATGGGATTTACCACCTTTCAATGAATCTGCTAATATATATGTACCCATTTTATCGTTTATATTATACCATTGATTATTAAGTTGTCAATAAATATAAAGGGACGATTTGTGAATCGCCCCTACAAAAATTCAATCATATTTATTCTTATTCTTTTTATAAAGAATATAAGAGTAAACAAAAGGAATAATCACCATTGGTATAAGCAGAACAAAGAAAATCCAGAATACACCTAAAAATGCTGTTGCCATTATCACAATACCACTGATTACCCAAAGAAAACCTGCAAGACGGTGTGTTTTATTCCAGTTTTCTTCATCATCCAAAGTCCAAGGAAGTTTGATGCCTACTGTATAACTCTGCTTACATTTTGGAAGATAATTGCCGATTACAACAAATAATGCACCCATAAACAGTGGCATAATTATTTCAACGCTGATTTTGTGACCAAGTGCAGTTGCATACACCATTGAGTTACAAAGTAATGATATAACAGGAATAATCCACAAAACAAGAGTAAACATTTTATCGTTAACATTCTGCTTTTTAGGGTCAAGCGATGTTCCTAAAACACAAATCCATTGAAACGCAACTAACACCAACGGCATCGCAAATACTGCTTGTGTTTTAGTGGCATAATCGTCGACTTCGCCGTTTATGTTCCAATGCACTGGGACTTGGTCAGGCAATTTATCCCATAGTATAAGACCTACTACAACAGGTATCAGAGTTACTAATGATGTGATAATCAGTTTTGGTAAATTTTTCTTAATCATTATTGTCCTCTCCTTTCAAACCTTTTATCCAAAGCATAATTTCTTCAAGAACGGATGCGTTCAGTTCATATATTATGAATTTTCCGTCCCTTTTATCACGGACAAGGTCAGCTTCTTTAAGTACTGAAAGATGTCGTGATATTGCAGCACCAGTTATATCAAATTTTTCGGTTATCTCCCCTGCTGTCATTTGTCCACTTTTGAGCATATTTAGTATTTCTCGACGAACAGGGTCGGAAAGAGCTTTTAATGTATTTTGGATTCCCATAAACTCACTCCTTTAACATTTAACTTAAATGTTAAATGTATTATAGCAT
>CALCTT010000020.1 GCA_937906895.1 uncultured Clostridia bacterium
AGAATGGGCAAAGACAGAAAAAAGGTAAGCGTTTATCCTGTTGAGCAGTAATTTTCGACTACTAAATTCCCACTGGCAACGGTGGGAATATTTTTTTGAGAACAACAGAAAATATCATTGAGGTATTACTATGAAAACATTCAATAAAAGCACAAAACTTGATAATGTTTGTTATGACATCCGTGGTCCTGTAATGGATGAGGCTGTCAGAATGGAATCACAAGGTCAGCGAATTTTAAAGCTTAACATCGGCAATCCTGCACCGTTTGGCTTTGCGGCACCTGATGAGGTTATTCGTGATATGATGTATAATCTTCGTGAATGTGAGGGTTATTCTGATTCAAAGGGTATGTTCTCCGCACGAAAAGCAATTATGCAGTATTGTCAGATTAAGGGTATCAAAGGTGTTGATATCGGTGATATTTACCTTGGTAACGGTGTCAGCGAATTGATTACAATGTCAATGCAGGGACTACTCGATAACGGTGACGAAATCCTTGTGCCATCTCCTGACTATCCTCTCTGGACAGCATCTGTAACTCTTGCAGGTGGTAAGGCTGTTCATTATATGTGCGACGAGCAGAATGAGTGGAATCCTGATATTGAGGATATTAAAAAGAAGATTACACCAAACACAAAGGGTATCGTTGTGATTAACCCAAACAATCCCACAGGTGCATTGTATAGTGATGAAATTTTAAAGGAAATTGTTGAAATTGCAAGACAAAATGACCTTATCCTCTTTGCTGATGAAATTTACGACCGACTTGTTATGGATGGTCTTACTCATACAGCCCTTGCGTCTTTAGCACCTGATGTACCTTGTGTCAGCTTTAATGGACTTTCAAAATCTCACAGAGTAGCAGGTTTCCGTGTCGGTTGGATGGTAATCAGCGGTGATAAAAAGAAAATCAAAGGATATATTGAGGGTCTTAATCTTCTTTCATCAATGCGACTTTGCTCAAATGTACCTGCACAGAGTATTGTGCAGACTGCTCTCGGTGGAATTCAGAGTGTTGATGAGCTTCTGTTACCCGGTGGAAGAATTTATGAACAGAGGGAGTTCATATATAATGCTCTTTGTAACATTGACGGCATTTCAGTTGTAAAACCAAAGGCTGCATTCTACATTTTCCCGAAATTAGATGCCAAAAAGTTCAATCTTCACGATGACGAAAAGCTTGTCCTCGATTTTCTTAAAGCAAAAAAAGTTCTTCTTATGCACGGTAAAGGCTTTAATTATCCTACACCTGACCACATAAGAATTGTATATCTTCCAAGAAGACGAATTCTCGGTGAAGCAATGGACAGCTTTGCAGAATTCCTTGCAGATTACAGACAGTAACAAAAAACGGAGAATGGTTTTTAGCCACTCTCCGTTGATTTTTATTTATTTACGATATTTACCACACAACTGAAACTGTTGTTCCTTTTACTGTGTATGTTGCGTCGCCGTTTTCCTCTTTGTCAACTGCATCTGTAAATGCTTTGAGCATTGTACTGTTAGGGAAGTTAATTGAATATTCCATTGTGAGTGATGCAGGTTCATATACTGTTCCGCTCAGATGGAAGCCTGTAAGCCACCAATGTTTCTGTGGTCCCATAGAGAAAAGCTTCTTTCCGTTATGAAAAAGTGTCATCTGCATTTCCATCATCTGTTCATTATTAGCACAGTTGTAAAATGTACCCATTTCTTCTCCGGGAACACGATTGTAAATACCTACTTCCGCACCATTTGTAACATAGAAATATGTGCCTTTCCAGACCTGAATCATCCATTCGAGTCCATCATAGTCAAAATGATATCTGCGTGTTTCATAGTCATAAATACCGATTGTATTTGCAACTACATCATAAAGAACAGCAAAACCAAAATCTCTTGTCCACGCATCAACAACTGTATAGATTACCATATCTTTAAAGTTGAAGTTGAAACCAAGACCTAACATACCTTTACCGTCGTGATTGTATAATTCACCGGTCTTTGTGTTAATGAGCATACCGGTATTAATTGTTTCTTTTACACCGTCACGGAAAACCATATTGAAGCAGATTTCATAAACATCAGGTTCTTTTGTAGGTTCGGCATAAAGCTCAATCTTATCGATTATGCTCATATAGCAACCGATAAAATAATATATAACACCTAAACCGGTACCTTGTTCATCGTGTTTTTTGCATTCTTCAAACATTGCTTCTCTGAATGCAACAGTGTCAATTTCAAACGCATTGACAGCAAGCTCAGCAAAGCTGTTGAGAGGAGGAAGACTTGCGAGAATTGATTCCATATCAATGCCACAATTTTCAACAACATAAAGATTTGCATTAGTTAAGAATTTGTCGAATGTAATATCCAATTTTTCCTCTGATGGAAATTTTCCGTTTGTCATAAGACGGAAAAAGTCAGAGCAAGCCTTCATTTTTGCAGCAACCTCAGCAGTTGTGATTGCAGGAGTGCCTGTTTCATCTTCAATCATCTTAACATATTCAGCACGGGTTTCAGGCACTTTTTCCGTTGCAAAAACAGGTGTAACCATAGTGCAAAGAGTTACAAGGGACATAATTAAAGCAATAACTTTTTTAGAAAAATTCATATTAATATTCCTTTCAAGTTTAAAAAAACTTTTATAATTATATCATTGTTATGAACAAATATCAATATTTTTGTTTAATTAAATAATGTATATATTTTGAATTTTTGCTCTTTATTTTATAATGTAAATATGGTATAATATTTTATTATTTTTAGGGAGATGTATAAAATGAGTGACAATCGTTCGATGCAGTATGCTGAAATTCTTTCAAAGCTTATTAAGGTAGAAACAGTTTCGTCAAGAAGTAACAAAGATATTACTAAATTTTTAGAGTTTCATAAGGTGCTGCGTGAGGTTTATCCTAACCTTTTCAATACACTTGAATGTGAAGTAATCGACGGTAGCTTGTTACTTAAATGGAAGGGTACAGATGCATCATTAGAACCTGTTATGCTTATGAATCATCACGATGTTGTTGAGGCAAGTGGTGATTGGAAATATCCTGCATTTTCAGGTGAAATTGCAGAAGGCAGAGTATGGGGTAGAGGAACACTTGATACAAAAGGTGGTCTTTCAATGATGTTTCAAGCTGCCGAAGAATTGATTAAAGAGGGCTTTACTCCAAAAAGAGATACATATTTTGTTTCAACCTGTACTGAAGAAACAGGTGGTGAATGTGGAAATAAAATCTCACTTCTCTTAAAAGAAAGAGGACTTCATTTCTATATGGTGCTTGATGAAGGCGGTATGATTCTTTATGACCCAATCGGTGGTGCTGACGGTACTTTTGCAATGATTGGTGTTGGTGAAAAAGGCTATATGGACCTTAAATTTACTGCAAAGTCAAACGGTGGTCACGCTTCAGCACCCGGTAAAAACACTCCTCTTGTTCGTCTTGGTAAATTTATGGTTGAGGCTGAAAAAGCAGAGTGCTTTGAAATCAAGATGTCAGATACAGTAAAAGAAATGCTTTCTCGTTTTGCTCCTACAATGTCAGGTGTTATGAAAACTGCTTGCGGTAATGTAAAGACATTTAAACCTGTACTTGAAAAGGTTATGCCAATGATTTCACCATCTGCAGCAGCACTTCTTCGCACAACTCTTGCATTTACTATGAGTAAGGGCTCTGAAGGTACAAATGTTATTCCTCAGGAAGCTTGGGTTGTTGGTAATATGCGTTATTCACACCATCAGGGCAAAAAATCAAGTGTTGAGGCAATCACTGCACTCGCAAAGAAATATGATATTGAAACTGAAATTATTGAAGACGGTATGGAATCAGGTATTTCTGATTTCAACGGTGCACCTTTCAAATTTATTGAAAAAGCAGTTAATACTGTTTTCCCTGAATACAAACCTGTTCCATATATTATGAACGGTGCAAGTGACAGCAGATATTTTACAAGAGTTTGCGATAACTGTCTTCGTTTTGTTCCTTTTAATATTGACAATCAGCAGTATGGCAGTGTTCACGGTATAGATGAAAATGTTTCTATTGACACTCTTGCTCCTGCAGTTGATTTCTATAAATACGTAATCAAAGAGGTATAATATATGTCTAAAACCGAAAAAAACGGACTTGGCATAAGTGCCAAATCCTTTATAGGTGCAATTGTAATTATTTTTGCACTTATGTGTTTAACATATGCTTCCACTTTTGTAATCCCAGGTGGCGAATATACACGAGTTATTGATGCAAATGGTGTTGAAACCATTGTTACTGACAGTTTTAGAACAGTAGAAGGTGGCTTGCCATTCTATAAATGGCTTCTCTCACCGTTACTTGTGCTTGGTGCTGACGGTGGCGGTGCAATTATTGCAGTTATAGTTTTCTTGTTTGTAATAGGTGGTATTTTTACAGCCCTTGATAAATGTGGACTTATGGAATATATGCTTAAAAAGATTGTCCATAAGTTTGGCCAGAACAGATATATTCTTATGTCACTTGTTATGTTCTTTTTTATGTCAATGGGCGCTTTTATCGGTTCGCTTGAAGAATGTGTACCTTTAGTTCCGATTGTGGTGGGACTTTCTGTTGCACTTGGTTGGGATGAACTGACAGGTCTCGGAATGAGCATACTTTCAGCAGGCTGCGGCTTTGCTTCAGGTGTTTGCAATCCGTTTACAGTTGGTGTTGCACAGGAACTTGCAGGACTTCCGATGTTCTCGGGAATGTGGCTTCGATTTATTGCTTTCATCATAATCTATCTTATTGTTTTTTTCTTTGTAAAACGTCACGCAACTAAAATTGCAAAGCCTATTGATGCTATTGAAGTTCACGATGACTTTATGGATAACAAAAAAATGAACAAAGCACTTATCCTTTTTGCAGGTATATTAGGCTTTGGTATTTTAATTGTCCTCAGTTCAGTTTTCTTAACATTCTTACAGGACTACACAATGATTATCGTAGCTCTTATGTTCCTTGTGGCTGGTCTTGTGTCTGTTCTCGTAACGGGAATGAAAGGCAAAGAACTTATTAAAAATTTCGGTAGCGGAATTGTGACTATTATCCCCGCTGTGTTTATGATTTTAATGGCAAGCTCAATCAAATATACTCTTATTGAAGGCAAAGTTCTTGATACATTACTTCATTCAGCAGTTGGAATTGCAGAAACACTTCCTAAAGAAGCAGTTATTCTTTTCATTTATTTAATTGTCCTTGTGCTTAATTTCTTCATAAGCTCAGGCTCAGCAAAGGCATTTTTGCTTATGCCTTTAATCGTTCCGTTGGCACAGATTTTTGATATTTCGTCACAGCTGTCTGTTATGGCATTTGCTTTCGGTGACGGATTTTCAAATGTTATGTATCCAACAAATCCTGTGTTGCTCATAAGCCTTGGTATGGCAGGTATCAGCTATGTTAAATGGTTTAAGTGGACATTCAAAATTCAGTTCACAATTCTTGTTGCAACAAGCCTTTTATTATTGTTTGGACTTGCAATTGGATATTAAGTTTGTAGGGGCGATTCACGAATCGCCCTTTATCCATATAAATTGGAGGATTATCGAGCACAATTCGTAGGGGCGGATGAGTCTCACCTGCCGGTTCGGTCGGTGCTTCTGTTGCACAGAGGTGTCCACTGGACACCCGCACCCCACATCCGCCCGCAATAAGTTACCGTTAAACCCAAACGGGACGATGTGGCATCGTCCCCTACAAATAAATCATCTCGATAAATTATAATTTGTTATGTAAAAGAAAGGAGAAAAATATGAAGGTCATAATTTCTTGTCTTAATTCAAAATATGTCCACGCTTCACTTTCTCCTTGGTGTCTTTTGTCAGGTGTTCGTGAATTTGCAAAAAATACTTATGACATTTCTGTTATGGAAAGTACAATAAACGGTGATATTCACGCCTTTGCAAATAAAATCATAAATGAAAAGCCTGATGTTGTTGCTTTTTCAACTTACATCTGGAATGTTACAAAAACTCTCGAAATATGTCGTATGATAAAGGAAAATCACAGTTGCAAAATTGTCCTTGGTGGTCCTGAAGTTGCATACAGACCAAGGAATGTTTTGAAAAAATACGACTATATTGATTTTGTACTTTCGGGAGAAGGTGAGTGGGTTTTCCCTGATTTTCTTGATAATTTGAATGGTGATTTATCTCTTGTATCGGGTCTTTCGTATCGCGAAAACGGTGAAATTATTATAATTCCTGAAAAAGAATATACCGAAACACCACCATCTCCGTTTACTGATGAATTTTTTAAAAACCTCAACGGCAGAATTTCATATATTGAAACAAGTCGAGGTTGTCCTTATCGTTGTGCTTTTTGTCTTTCAGGAAGATGCTCACCACTTCGATTTTTCGACCTTGAACAAGTGAAAAAAGATATAATTAAACTTGCAAATTCCGGCACACAGACTGTGAAATTCGTTGACAGAACTTTTAATGCAAATGCAACACGTGCCAATAAAATCTTACTTTTTATCAAAGAAAATTACGGTAACGATATTCCACAAAATGTATGTTTTCACTTTGAAATAGCCGGGGATATACTGAAAGAAAGCACTCTCGAAATACTTTCCTCAATGCCAAAAGGTGCGGTGCAACTTGAAATCGGAATGCAGTCATTTAATGAGGACACATTAAATATAATCAATCGCAAAACCGACACTAAAAAACTTATTAAAAACATCAGAAAACTTATAGGCTTTAACAATATGCACATTCACATTGACCTTATTGCAGGTCTGACGGGAGAAAATCTTGAAAGTTTCAAAAACAGCTTCAATATAGGCTATTCACTAAAAGCACAGATGCTTCAAATGGGGTTTCTTAAGCTTCTTTATGGTGCGGATATGCGTGAAAATAGTGAAAAATATCCTTGCATATTCACAGACGAGCCACCTTATGAGGTCACATCAACACCATGGCTTGGAGCTGATGAAATAGTGATGCTTAAAAACTGTGAGGATGCAGTTGACAGACTTTATAACAGTGGCAGATTTTTATATACTCTTGATTATCTTATTGATGATATTGGACTTTCACCATTTGATGTTTTTAACGATTTTGGAAATCAGGTAAATGGCAATAAAATGAAGCTTTGCGATTATGCAGAAAATCTTTATAATTTTTTTGCGGATAAATGTGATAAAGAGGTATTAAGAGAAAAAATTCTCTGCGATTTGCTTTCTTCATCATCTTCTGTACAGATTCCTGAAATTTTCAAAAGGAAAGATGTCATTTATAAGCAAATTAAGAAGTATTTCATTGAAAATGTTGATAAGCATATTAAAATAGCGATTCTATATTCTAAAAATCAAGTCTTTGCGGTGAATCCTGCACAAGAAAAAAACCTCCATAATCGCTATGAAGGTAAGTTCTATAATATAGACCATATAAAAAACGGAGAATGATTATCACTCATTCTCCTAATTTTTTGTGTTAATTTTTCTTCATTTCTTTAACAATGTGTTGAGCCATTTCAATAACCGTAGGGTTGTTAAGAAAATCGTCAACTTTAAGTTCAACACCAAATGTATTTTTTACATCAGTTGCAAAACCGATTAATTCGAAGGAACTCATATCAAGGTCACTTTTGAAATTATCGTTTGGGTTGATTTCGTCAGCTCTTACATATTCGTCAAGAATTTCAACAATTTTTTCATATTCCTGCATTGAGTCCATACCTTCCTTTCTGCAACGATACTGCAAATTTATATGGAAATGATTAATATATAATCAATTCTCTCAAAATACAAGGGCATTTTACTATACAAATGTATTATTGTCAAGTTACAAAATAATTAAGTGTTGAAATATACATAGGAATATTTCATAGTATAACTATTTCATTTCAATAATAAATTACAGTGTATATTTTTGCTTATATACTTAATGAAATATTGCTACGCAATATGAAGTAATCTTCGATTATGAAGTATTTATTGTTGATAAATATGAAGTGAAGTAAATCTTTTATACACCGTTAGGTGTACTTCATAGCAACGCTACTTCATATCTATAGGATACTTCATAAATCCGTCAGGATTTACGTCATTAAAAATGCCCTCGCAACCATAAAGGTCGCAAAGGGCTTTGTCCGGGCAATTTTATTTTCTTGCAGATGCAATATACTGTGCCATTTCACCGACTGTTTTATGGTCGATAAAATCTCTTGCTTTAAGGTCAACACCGAAAATAGTTTTAACATCTGTTACAACACACATTGTGTCAAATGAACTCATTTCAAGATCAGCTTTAAAATTGCTATCGGGAGAGATGTCTTCGACTTCCACGTAGTTTTCAAGGATTTCAACAAGCTTTGTGAATTCTTGCATTCTGGTTTACCGTTCCTTTCTGCATCTGTAAGTGCGATTTTATCTAA
>CALCTT010000021.1 GCA_937906895.1 uncultured Clostridia bacterium
AAAGAAAATCTTTACTTAATCTTAACTCTTACAATATTGTACTAATTGCAGATTTAGAGGTATAATAGTCATATATCGCAATGTGAGGTTTGTTATGAAGAAGATTTTAGTGATTGAAGATGATATTTATATTGGCAATATGGTCGAAGAAGCTTTAAGAAAAAACGGATATGGTGTATCAAGAGCATATTCAGGTACTGAAGCTCTTTTGGTGCTTAAATCTTCTGTTCCCGATTTGATTTTACTTGACCTTATGCTTCCAGGGATTACAGGTGAAGAGTTATTACCTAAAATAAAAAGCATCCCTGTTATAGTGGTAAGTGCAAAAACGGACATTACGGGTAAAGTGGAACTGCTTTCGGGCGGTGCTGTGGATTATATTACAAAACCTTTTGATATAAGAGAACTACTTGCAAGAATAGAAGTTCAGCTTCGCAATCCATCAACCAAAAACGCTGTTATAGTTTACAAAGAACTTGTTATGGATACAGCGGCACATTCTGTTGTAGTCGCCAATACTGAAATTAAACTTACAAAAACAGAATACGCCATTCTTAAACAATTAATGTTAAACCCATCGCAGGTTATAACAAAATCACAGTTTCTTGACCTTATTAGCATAGATACACCGGATTGTACAGATTCCTCACTTAAAGTTCACATCAGCAACCTCAGAAAAAAGCTCAGTGATGTTTCAGGCGAAGATTATATTGAATCCGTTTGGGGTATCGGTTTTAAAATGAAATAATCTTTACGATATCTTAACTCTTTTCTTTACCGTTTTCTTAACCTTTTTATTTTAAAATATCGGCATCACATTAAGGAGGTCAATTTTATGGATTATGTTCTCAGAACCAATGCTTTGTGCAAAAACTATAAAAATTTCAAAGCATTGAACGGACTGTCTATGAATGTTCCGAAAGGAGCAATTTACGGCTTCGTAGGAAAAAACGGTGCCGGCAAAACAACACTTATAAGGCTTATCTGCGGTTTGCAGAACCCCACATTGGGTGACTACACACTGTATGACAGAAAGAATACCGATAATGACATCGGTAAATCACGCAGAAGAATGGGTGCGGTCGTTGAAACTCCGTCTATTTATCTCGATATGACGGCCGAAGACAATCTCAAACAGCAATACTGTATTCTCGGTCTGCCTTCTTATGAGGGAATAACGGATATTCTTAAATTGGTAGGACTTGAAAATACAGGCAAAAAGAAAGCAAAGAATTTTTCATTAGGTATGAAGCAAAGATTAGGTATAGCAATCGCTCTTGCAGGTGACCCTGATTTTTTAGTGCTTGATGAGCCGATAAACGGTCTTGACCCTCAGGGTATTATTGAAATCAGAGAGCTTATTTTAAAGCTTAACAAAGAAAAACAAATTACGGTTTTGATTTCGAGCCATATTCTTGATGAGCTTTCCCGTCTTGCTACACATTACGGTTTTATCGATGGTGGAAGAATAGTAAAAGAAATGAGTGCAGAGGAATTGGAAGCGGCTTGCAGAAAATGTAACCGTATGGAAGTCAGCAATACAAAGGCTCTTGCCTGTGTGCTCGATTCAATGAAAATTGAATACAAAATTCTTACGGATAATACTGCTGATGTTTATTCAAAAATCAATATCTCGTATCTTACATCAGCTTTGGCAAAAGAAAACTGTGAAGTATTTTCGATACAAGAAAAAGACGAAAGTTTGGAGAGTTATTTTGTTAACTTAGTTGGAGGTGGCAAGAATGACTAACTTATTACATGCAAATTTCACTAAACTGAAAAGGGATAAATTTTTTTGGCTGACATTGACTGTCATGCTGGTTTGGGGTCTTTTTGCGGCAGGAATGCAGATATATAATTCAATGAAATATAAAATGGAATATGAAATAACAATGGATTCTATATTATTTGGTTATTGCTGGGTAATCGGTGTTGTCTGTGCTGTTTTTTCTTCGATGTATATCGGCTCCGATTATAGCGACGGAACCGTGCGAAATAAACTGATTGTCGGACACAAAAGACATTCTATTTATCTTGCAAATTTAATTACCGTTTCAACGGTTATGTTTTTGTCATGCATTATATTTCTTATAAGTGTTTCAGCTCTCGGCTTTCCGTTTATCAAAGAAATAATAATGGATTTCAAAACGGCAGTGATTCTGATTCTCTGCAGTATTCCTATGATAATAGCGTATAGTGCAATTTTCACTGCGATTTCGATGACAAACCAAAATAAAGCAGTTGTCGCAATAATCAGCATTATTCTTGCTTTTGGTTTAATTTTTGCTGCAACTACTATCCGCAGTATACTTGAAGCGGAACCGATGATATCTACAGGATTTGAAATAACGGCAAGCGGTGAGGTGATAATGGGTAAATATGTTCCTAATCCCAATTATCTCACGGGAATGAAACGAAAAATTTTTGAGTTTTTCTATGATTTTCTTCTGTCAGGACAGTGTGAACAGTTTATGAGCTGTAAATATTCCGTGTTAATGCCTGTTTATTCGTTGATAATAACTATTGTTTCAACCATTGCAGGTATAGGCATTTTTAAAAAGAAAAATATAAAATAAGAGGTAGACATATGGAATGGCTGTTGTGGGTAATTATCGGAATACTGTTTTTAGTTATTTTGGTTTTTTCTTTTAAAGTGTTTATTATGCGAAAATCAATAAAGGAAATACAAACAGATTTCTCTGAAAAGCTCACAACAGACACCAATACTGTTATCAGCGTTTCTTCAAATGATAAAGAAATAAGAAAACTTGCAGAAAGCATTAATTCACAGCTTAAAATTCTCCGTGAAGAAAAGCTCAAATATCAGCAAGGTAATACAGAACTTAAGACCGCCGTTACAAATATTGCTCACGATTTAAGAAC
>CALCTT010000022.1 GCA_937906895.1 uncultured Clostridia bacterium
TTTTTCTAACCTACCTTAAATATAGACTCGCTATCGAGGGTGGAAAATTCACTTGCAATGTGCATTTAGACACACTACCCCCTAATATGCGGCTTAAATATGATAACAGAACACATCAAAAATGTCAAGTGTTTTTTCTTTGTATTGAAATAATTTGCAGGACTTATTATATTTCATTTGCAAATTGGAGTTTGTAGGGATGATTTTTTTTGAAACATGGTAGGGCGGGGGCTCGCCCCCGCCGTTGTTGGTTTATATGTCGCTTTTCGGCGGGGTCAAGACCCCGCCCTACCGAACTTGCCCAATAAATTATAATTTGAACCTGTATAAAACAATGGCGGAGTCGCAAAACCCCGCCATAAGATTGTTAGTCTTTAATTAAACTCTTTTCTTTTTCTTTGTAAGTGCTAATGTGACAACAACTACTGAAGCCAACATAAATGCAACAATGTAAAGTGCGTTGCTTTCTGCTGAATCTGCAGATGTGTTTGGAATTTCAGGGTTTTCAACAATAGCATCATCTGTTGATGGCTTATCTGTTACAGGCTCGTCAACCACAGGAGCGTCTGTTGCAGGCTCATCAACTACAGGAGCATCTGTTACAGGTTCGTCAACTACAGGGGCATCTGTTTCAGGCTCATTTGTTGTTGGTTCATCAACTACAGGCTTATCATCAAGAGTCTTTTTAATAGCAAACTGGTCAACTCTTGTTTCCTTGTCGCCCTCAATTGCATAAGAATCGAAGTAGAGCATATCGCCATCAATCTGAATGTATGAATATGAAGGAACTTCAAGGTAAAGAACAGTTTCACCAATTGGGAAGAGTTCATTTGTTTCTTCTACAGGCTTTGCCTTATAGTGTTTAACACCGATTGTACCGTTGATTGAATAAATTGTACCGTCAGGATTAACTTTTGCTGTGTAATCAAGACCGTTATATGAAACATTTTCTGTTTCTGTTTCAACAACTGCATTGTTATTCATAACATCAGTACGCATAAATACATGGTCATGTCCCTGGAAAACAATATCAATTCCGAGTTCAGGCATAAGACCCTGAAGCTGTGCACGGATTGCAACAACATCGTCATCATCATAGTGTGAACCATTTGAATATGGTGCCTTATGAAGTGCAACGAATTTCCAGTCAGCATCTGATGCATTCATATCAGCCTTAAGCCATTCAATCTGTTCAGGTGAAAGTCCATCGTCTTCGCCTAATTTATTTGAGTCAAGGATTGCAAAGTGAGCGTTATTATAATCGAATGAATAATAAACACCTAATGTTTTATCCTGTTCAGGAGCATTAGGGAAATTGAAGTAATAATCGAGTGCGTAATCACCCTTTGATTCGTGGTTACCTGCTGCACCCATAACAGATGTATTCATAAGTACATCAGTTGAATTAAACATTCTCTGCCACTGGATAAAACTTCTACCATCGTCAACAAAGTCACCTGTATTAATGATAAAGTCACCATCGTGATTACTTGTTGCAAATTCTACCGCAGGAGCAAATACTTCGTTATACTGCTTTTCAGTTGTTGACTGTGGGTCAGTCATGTGGAAGAAGCTGAATGAGTCAGAGTTGTCAGCTGTGTCAATAACACCAACTTCACTCCACCAACCTCTGTCAGCATCACCTAAACGGTAGCAGTATTTTGTATCAGGCTGGAGTCCTGAAATTCTTACATAGTGACGATTTACATCTTCTTTATGGTAAATAATTCCGATAAATCCTAAGTCAATTGCAGGCCATTCACGTAATGTTTCTACATCACAGTTTGTTTCGATTTTTGCATCTACTGTTGAACCCTTGCTGAAATCAGGATTTTCTGAATACGGAACAATCTGAACATCAGTATCTGTGATGCTGTATTTTGTATAGTAATTGATATATCTTTCTGTTGCAGCATCTTCACCAATAGTTACTGCAATATGAGAAGGAAGTCTTAAATTCTTCTGACTGAGAGGAACTTCTACCGGTCCGTCAACAACGAATTTACCTTCGTGGTCAGCCATATAACCAGGGTTTTCGTCATGAGTAAAGTCCTTCATAATTCTGTAGAATTCCTGGTCAATAATATCATACTGACTTTCAGTAAGGTATTCATCAAGGAATGAGTAAACAACTTCAGTAACTGTGTCACCCTCTAAAATACCGAGAGAAAGAACGATTGAAACAACATCAGTAAGGCTGAGTGAAAGAAGTCCGTCATCGCCAACAATTTCGTTGATATAATCAACTGTTGAATTAACAACATCATTGTCAATTGCACTGATTCCGAGAGAAACAGGGTCAATCTTGATTTCTTTAAGAATATTATCTACAAGGAGGTCTTCAAGAATCATTTCAAAAAGAGTATCAACGATAATTTCAGCATTTTCACCGTTGTCAAAACGCTCAAGAGCACTTAAAAGGAACTTATCGTTATTAGGGTCTTCATTGTTTGCTGTGTGGTTAGCAAGAATTGTTGAAGCAAGGTCGCCGATAGTACCTTTATCACCTTCACTTCCAAAACCAAGTGTATCTTTAAATACTGTTGATGGTTCGTCAGAAATTTCAAGGTTGAGTAATGTATCGAGAATTTCTGAAACCTTTTCTACTGTAAAGTCATAATCAGTAAGATAAGCTTTTTCAAGCTGATTACATATTGAAAGGAGTAACCCCTTAACTGCAACAGCAGAAACACCGCCGAGAACTTCATTACCGATAAGGTCAGTCATAAGTTCGTCAAAATCAAGCAAGTTTGTAAGATACTTATAAAGACCGCCTGCATCCTTAACATCTTTACCAAAACCGTAACGAAGCTGATATTGAAGAAGATTTGTTACGAAATTCTTGATGTTATCGCCACCGAAGTTGTATTTCCATGTCTGATACTTAAATGGTTTTTCCTGTGCAACACCATTAATGTAAACAGGGATGTCCTCGTCAACATCGTGTGTGCGGTATTCACATTCAATTCTACCTGTTGCATAAGTATCCATAGTAACAGTTCTGAACATATTAGGATAGCTGAGAATTGAAGAAGTAATGATTTCGTGAATTTCATCACCGCTGTCAGTAACATGAGTTGCAGCATCCTGCATGTGAGTATGACCTGTGATTATATAGTGCATACCTGCTTTTGCAAGTGAATCAGCAATCTTTTCCCAACCGAAAAGAACAAACTGGTCAAGAATATCAACATGAACCTCAAAATGAGGAATAAGATTGTTATGAATCATACCGATAATAATCTTACCGTCTTTAACTGCTTTTTCTGTTTCAGCTACTGCCCAAGCAAGAAGCTCGTCAGACAACTGACCGCCTGTTTCCTGTTCAGATTCACCTGAAGCTGTGTTGTCAGCAGAATACATCATAGCGTCAATAGCAATAAGACGATAATCATCGTTGATATCTGTTACATAAGAAAGTGAGCCTTCTGAATTGTCAGCCTTTGCCTTATAGCGGCTGTAATAACCAAACTCAGCTGTATAGCCGAAATCCTTGTAAAGTGCTTCAAATTCTTCAGGAGAAGTATCAATTTCTTCACGAAGAGCAGGATTTTTCTTTGATGTAACAAGCTCTTCACCGTCATAATACATTGAACGCTGATTATTAATGTCGTGGTTACCGTTAATAACAAAGCAAGGAATACCTGTTTCAGCTTCAAATTCAGCAAGTTTTTCACTAAGTTCCTTGTGAGCAGCATATTCAGCATTTCTTGTCAAGTCACCGGGAAGCAAAAGGAAATCAATTTCACCATTCTTTGCTTTTTTTTCAAGGTTTGCCAAGGCAGCATCCAAAAGAGCAGGTGCTAATCCTGTTGTTGAATTGTTGAGGAGCATCATATCAACAAACTCCTGCTTGTCCTCTTCAGTTTCTCCCATTGATGATTCTGCGAAATAGTGAGTATCACTAAGAACACCAAAACTTACAGTTTCTTTAGTTGATGCGATTGCAGAAAAAGGAATACCAACCGCAACAATTACAACTGCGAGAATCACACAAAGGACTTTTTTCAAAGTCATTTTTGTTTTCATTTTCATTCGACCTCCATTTTATTTTTTGCGAAATAAAAACATTCATATAATTTTAACATACAAAAAAAGAAAATGCTACCCTTTTAGGCAACATTTTCTTAAAAATTGTAAATATTTTGTAATCGTTTTTAAACAGCCCACAACATATTGTGCAATTATCGACTACTTGTTCATTATATCGGAAACAATTTGACCGTCCTGAATTCTTATAACTCGTTGTGCCTCGTTTGCAATATCATTATCGTGAGTAATAAGTATAACAGTTCTGCCTTCCTCATGTAATTCGTGTAGTATTGTCATAACCTCAACACCTGAATGAGAGTCAAGATTACCTGTCGGTTCATCCGCAAGGATAATCGGTGGTCGTGCTGCAACTGCTCGTGCTATTGCAACTCTCTGCTGCTGACCGCCTGACATCTGCTTTGGTAAATGGTCGAGTCTGTGAGAAAGTCCCACACGGTTAAGAGCTTCGACAGCTAATTTATTGCGTTCTTCCTTTTTCATACCACGATAAACTAAAGGAAGCTCAACATTTTCAACTGCAGTAAGGCTCGTAATAAGGTTAAAACCTTGGAAAATAAAGCCGATTTCCTTATTTCTGATTTCAGAAAGCTCGTCATCTTCGAGTCCGTCAACATCCTGACCGTTAAGGAGATATTTTCCGCTTGTAGGCACATCAAGAAGTCCAAGCATATTCATAAGTGTAGATTTTCCCGAACCTGACTGACCGATAATAGCCACGAACTCACCGTGTTCAATAGTAAGATTAATGCCGTCAATGGCACGAACCTCATTTTCACCGGGATTATAGATTTTGTACATATCACGAATTTCAATTAAACTCATATTATCACCATGGAATATTTTACTCTTATATTATCGGAATTTCAATGAATAATTTGTAAACAATGAAATATTGCTTTGCAATGTGAAATAATCTTGCGATTGTGAAATATTCTGCGAATGTGAAATGCAATCCACTCGTCGTAAGACGAACTTCACTGTCCGTAGGACAATTTCACACACAGCAAGTGTATTTCACTACAAGACATTTAAAACGTCTTGTACAACCTCACCTGCTATAATAAGTCCTGCTGTGCTTGGAACAAAGCTGATACTTGCAGGTGTTCGTTCACCATCATTTTTCGGAATTTCAGTTGAGTAGAGAACCTTTAGCCTTTTGACACCTCTTTGCTTCAGTTCTCGTCGCATAACACGACACAAAGGACAAGTATCTGTTTTATAGATATCAGTAATTTTGAATGCAGTAGGGTCTAATTTGTTGCCTGTCCCCATTGAAGCTATAATAGGTATATTCATTTCCTGTGATTTTATTGCCAAATCAATTTTTGCAGTAACATTATCAATGGCATCTATAATGTAATCATATTGTGAAAGGTTGAATTCTTCGCTGTTTTCGGGTAAATACATCTTAACAATCGCTGTTACCTCACATTCGGGATTTATGTCAAGAATTCGTTCCTTTGCAACATCGGCTTTGTTCTTTCCGACAGTTGAATGAAGTGCATAAAGCTGACGATTTATATTTGTAATGTCAACTGTGTCTTTGTCAACAACAGTCATTTTACCGATGCCACAACGAGCCAGTGCCTCGGCAACATAAGAGCCGACACCACCAAGACCAAAAATAATGATATTTGAATTTTTAAGCTTTTCAAGATTTTCAGTTCCGATTAATCTTTCTGTACGGGAAAATTCAGGCATATTATTGACACCAACCTTGTAGGGGACGATGCCCACATCGTCCCGAAATGATTGTAACAGAATTTAACGGGCGGATGTGGGCATCCGCCCCTACATTTTTATTAAATTATACACTATTGAAAAATTTTCATCAATAGTGTATAATATTTTTTTGGAATTATTATTACATTAAGGATGATATAAAAATGAAACTTGGTATTGTTGGTTTACCTAATGTCGGTAAAAGTACACTTTTTAATGCGATAACAAATGCAGATGCACAGTCTGCAAACTATGCTTTCTGCACAATTGAACCTAATGTTGGTGTTGTTGCAGTTCCAGACTACAGAATTGACAAGCTTGCAGAAATGTATAACCCTGCAAAAATCACTCCTG
>CALCTT010000023.1 GCA_937906895.1 uncultured Clostridia bacterium
CGAATGGTCAGACAGTAAAATTCCTTGATGATAACGCAACCTATCTCGGCAATCAGCTGGGGTGTGAATTCGGCGGTGACAGATGCTTCGGCATCGTGGCAAATATGGACTTTATCCTTGTCTGCACCTATGAAGAAAATGGCGAAAACCCTGAATTGGTTGTATATAAAAAAAGATAACAATTACACGAGCAACAGTATAGCGGACAGACCGAGAGGTCAGTCCCTACGCGGTTGCTTTTTATTTTTGTGGGTGGTATAATTATTTTATTATTCTTCATTAACAAAGATGCCGTTATGATTTTAATTTTAGTACAAATATAGAAATTAAGGAGCGAATAATTATGCGTAAAGATTTTGGAGTTAAAACTTGGGCTTATCCTATGCCTGTATTCATTGTCGGTGCATACGACAAAAACGGAAAACCTTGTTGTATGAATGCGGCTTGGGGTGGAATTTATGACACAAATCAGATTATGGTATGTCTTGCAGATGACCACAAAACCACAAAGAATATTCTTGAAAGCAAAGCATTCACAGTAAGCATTGCAGATGCAAAGCATGTTGTTGAGGCAGATTATGTTGGCATTGTTTCAGGGAATAAAGTACCCGATAAAATGGAAAAAGCAGTACTTACAACTGTAAAGTCAAAGTTTGTAAATGCACCAATTATCAATGAATTTCCAATGACTATTGAGTGTAATCTCTTAAAATTCAACGAAGACGGAATTTGTATTGGTGAAATCGTAAATGTTTCGGCTGATGAGTCTGTTTTGGGTGATGACGGTCTTATTGATGCACAAAAATTAGAGGCTATCACATATGACAGCGTTCATCACACATATATCAAACTTGGCGAAAAAGTAGGCAACGCATTTTCTGACGGAAAAAAGTGTAGCTCCTATTAATTATAAAAAAGCATTTGCATTTTTTAACAGTTTAGTGTATAGTAGTGTCATTATTTTCATTTAAGTGAGGATTTTTGTTATGCAAAAGGAAAATTTATCACAGCGTATTGCAGACACACTCAAAAAAATGATTGTTGAAGAACACATATATAATTACGGTGAAAAACTGCCTAATGAAAATGAGCTTTCACAGAAGTTAGGTGTAAGCCGTACTACTCTGCGTGAGGCTATCAGGACACTTATTTCAAATGGTGTGCTTGTTGTTAAACGAGGAAAAGGCACTTATGTTGCTGAAGAAATTGACCAGCTTTCACAGGGAATTGAAGTCAATGATTTTCTCAAAAAGCAGGTTACACTTCGTGATTTATATGAAACTCGTCTGATATTTGAACCTGAGGCTGCGGCTCTTGCTTGTAAACGTGCTACTGACGAGGAAATCAAGGAAATTCTTCGACTTGGTGAAATTTGTCAGAATGAAATTAAGAATAATCCATCAGGAAAAAAGCGAGTTGAGTCAGAAAGTGCTTTTCACGGTGCTATCCTCAAAGCATCTCATAATGAGTTTTTAGGTGAATTTCTACCTATTCTCACAAATACGATTCAGAAAACAATTGAACTCAATTATAACCTTGAGAATATTGCGGAAGAAGCATATAAAGACCATATTATGATTATGAAATTCCTTGAAAAGAGAGATATTGTTGGTGTCAAAAGTGCTGTTACCATTCACCTGCACCACGCTGTTCTCAATGAAAAAATTAGTTTTGATTGATTTTAAAAAAATTTATAAAAAATGTATTGACAAATTTAAATTATCATATATAATATGTTGTATGACAACACAAACAAGATGTCAAACAACTCAAAATATTTATTTATAGGAGATTAAAAAAACTATGGCACAGAGAATGTTTTATCAAGAAGATTGTAATTTAGGATTATTGGACGGCAAGACTATCGCAGTTATCGGTTACGGTAGCCAGGGTCATGCTCACGCTCTTAATGCTAAAGAGTCAGGCTGTAATGTTATTATCGGTCTTTACGAAGGCAGTAAGTCTTGGGCAAAGGCTGAAAAGCAGGGATTTGAGGTATACACAGCTGCTGAAGCTGCAAAGAAAGCTGACATCATCATGATTCTCATCAACGATGAATTACAGGCTGATATGTATAAGAAAGACATTGAACCAAACCTTAAAGATGGCGATATGCTTATGTTCGCTCACGGTTTCAACGTTCATTTCGGTTGTATCACTCCTCCATCATTCGTTGACGTTACTATGATTGCTCCAAAGGGACCTGGTCATACAGTTCGTTCAGAATATCAGGCAGGTAAAGGTGTTCCTTGTCTTGTTGCTGTTCATCAGGACGCTACAGGTAAGGCTCTTGATAAGGCTCTTGCTTATGCACTTGCTATCGGTGGTGCTCGTGCAGGTGTTCTTGAAACAGACTTCAGAACAGAAACAGAAACAGACCTTTTCGGTGAACAGGCAGTTCTTTGCGGTGGTGTTTGTGCTCTTATGCAGGCTGGTTTTGAAACACTTTGCGAAGCTGGTTATGACCCAAGAAACGCTTACTTTGAATGTATCCACGAAATGAAGCTTATCGTTGACCTTATTTACCAGAGTGGTTTCGCAGGTATGAGATATTCAATTTCAAACACTGCTGAATATGGTGATTACATCACAGGTCCAAAAATCATTACTGATGAAACAAAGAAAGCAATGAAGAAGATTCTTTCTGACATTCAGGACGGTTCATTTGCTAAGGAATTCTTACTTGATATGTCACCTGCAGGTCGTCAGGTTCACTTCAAGGCTATGAGAAAACTTGCTTCTGAACATCCTGCAGAAAAGGTTGGCGAAGAAGTTAGAAAGCTTTACAGCTGGAATAACGAAGAAGATAAGTTCATCAATAACTAATTTGATACATAAATATTTAAGAGTACGGAATTCTCGTTCCGTACTCTTTTTTGATGCATAAATTGGAGTTTGTCGGGGATAGAATTCGTAGGGGTCGGCGTCCTCGACGACCCGTCGTGGTTTAATAGCACACTTTAGAGCGGGACGATGTGGGCATCGTCCCCTACAAAGTATCACCTCGACAAATTATAATTTCTTTATCAAAATGAAAAAAACGGCGGGGTCAAGACCCCGCCCTACCGTATAGTATTACGTTTTATTTCTTTTTGTTTTCGCAGTCCATTGGACATGTATCACAGTCGCCCATCATAATGTCGTTGACTGTCTTACCTGCAGGAATCATTGGGAGAACTCTTTCGTCCTTATCAATTGCACATTCAATCCATACAGGGCCATTCTCTTTAAGTGCTTCTACGAAGGCATCTTTAAACTGTGCGATTGTTTCTGCATAATAACCCTTTGCACCAAAGCCCTCTGCAAGTTTTACAAAGTTTGTCTTACGATGCGGGTCAGTTTCGGAGAAACGCTTACCATAGAAGCAACGTTGCCACTGACGAACCATACCAAGCACCTGATTATTCATAATAACTGTAATAACAGGAAGATTGTAGCTTACTGCTGTACAGCCTTCGTTAAGATTCATGTGGAATGAACCGTCACCTGTGATATGAACAACTCGTTTTGAGTCACCAAGACCGGCTTTTGCACCGATTGCAGCACCGTACCCATAACCCATTGTACCAAGACCACCACTTGTTAAAAAGCCTCTTGGATTAACATGGTGAACATACTGTGCAGCCCACATCTGATGTTGACCAACGTCAGTTACAACAACTGTGTCCTCCCCTGCCATATCGCAGATTGAACCGATTAACTGATGTGGAAGAATCTGTGAATCGTCGTCAACAGGTTTATAGTCAACATCCTTATAAACCTCAAGCATTTTAATCCATTCTCTTCTTTCCTGATTTTCAACAAGAGGTAAAAGTGCTTCAAGAACTTTCTTAACATCACCGATTACATAATGGTCAACTGCAACATTCTTATTAATTTCGCTAAGGTCGATATCAATCTGAATAATTGTTGCTTTCTTTGCAAATTCGTTTGTATCAAGAGCAACACGGTCAGAGAAACGAGTACCGACTGCAATAAGAACATCTGCATCGTCAACAGCCTTGTTAGTTACATAACCACCGTGCATACCAAGAAGTCCGAGGTTAAGAGGATTATTATAGCCGATAACACCTGCTGCCATAAGAGTATGACAAGATGGAATATTTGCCTTTTCAACAAGCTGAAGTGCAACATCTGATGCATTTGATGAAACTACACCGCCACCAAACATTACAACAGGCTTTTTAGCATTATTGATAATGTCAGCAATCATTTTAAGCTGTTCCATATCAACAACTGTATCATCCTTGATTACGATTTTTTCTTTTCTTTCAAATTCTGTAACTGCCGCAGTAACATCCTTTGTAATATCAATAAGGACAGGACCTTTTCTGCCTGTATTTGCAATACGGAATGCTTCACGGATTGTATCAGCAAGTTCATTTACATCCTGAACCATAAAGTTATGCTTTGTAATAGGCATTGTGATACCAGTAATATAAACTTCCTGGAAAGCATCACGACCGATAAGACCTTTACCAACGTTACCTGTAATTACAACCATTGGAACACTATCCATATATGCTGTTGCAATACCTGTTACAAGGTTAGTAGCACCGGGACCGCTTGTTGCGATACAAACGCCTGTTTTTCCTGTAGCACGAGCATAACCGTCAGCAGCGTGAGAAGCACCCTGTTCGTGTGCTGATAGAATATGCTTAATCTTATCACTATATTTATAGAGAGCATCATAAATGTTAAGGACTGCACCACCCGGATAACCGAATACTGTCTCAACTCCCTGCTCAATTAAAACTTCTGTTAAAATTTCAGAACCGTTGAGTTTCATTTTCTTTCACTCCAAATCTTGCTAATGTTATATACTTCCACATATAAAAATATTAGTATATATTGTATAATAAAACAAATAAAAATGCAACCAAATATCTATAAAAAAAGCAACAGATTTTACTCTCTGTTGCTTAATTTTATTATGCAATTTTATACATTATCTGCAGATTCTGTTGTTTCTGTGATTTCTTCAGTATTTTCAACTGTTTCAGCAGCATTTTCTTCAGGTAATTTGCCTGTTGACATAAGAGATTCAAACTGTTCTTTATCAATTTTTTCGAGCTTCACAAGAACTTCGGAAACGATATGAAGCTGGTCAATATGCTCTGTGAGAATTGTTTCAGTTCTCTTATAAGCATTATTGATAATCTTCTCAACCTCTTCATCAATTGCTGCAGCAATATTTTCCGAGTAATTTCTTGTATGAGTGTAGTTCTTGCCAAGGAAAACCTCGTCGTTATCAGAACCGAATGCAATCGGTCCGAGTTTTTCGCTCATACCATATTTTGTAATCATATTTCTTGCGATTTCTGTTGCACGCTGAATGTCATTTGATGCACCTGTTGAAATATCGCCGAAAATAATCTGTTCAGCCGCACGGCCACCAAGAAGTGAAACGATATCGTCAAGCATTCTTGACTTCATCATGTGAGTTTTATCCTGTTCAGGTGTATAAAGAGTGAAGCCTGCTGCCATTCCACGAGGAACAATTGAAATATGAGTAACAGGGTCCTGATTTTCAAGGTAATATGATGAAATAGCGTGACCTGCCTCGTGATATGCAGTAATCTTTTTATCCTTATCTGAAATCTTGCGAGATTTCTTTTCTGAACCTACAACAACCTTCATTGTTGCTTCTTCAACCTCATCCATTGTGATAGCAAGTTTCTTACGCTTTGCTGCAAGGAGTGATGCTTCGTTAAGAAGATTTTCAAGGTCAGCACCTGTAAAGCCCACTGTTGTTGCAGCAATCTGATGAAGGTCAACATCAGGTGCCAATGGTTTATTTCTCGCGTGAACTTTAAGAATTTCTTCTCTTCCCTTAACATCAGGATAACCAACAGTAACCTGTCTGTCAAATCTGCCCGGTCGAAGTAACGCAGGGTCAAGGATATCAGGTCGGTTTGTTGCGGCAATAACGATTACACCTTCATTAACACCGAAGCCATCCATTTCAACAAGCAACTGGTTAAGTGTCTGTTCACGCTCATCGTGTCCACCACCCATACCTGCACCACGGTGACGACCAACTGCATCAATTTCATCAATGAAGATAATTGATGGCTGACTCTTCTTTGCTTCTTTGAAAAGGTCACGTACACGGGAAGCACCAACACCGACATACATTTCAACAAAGTCAGAACCTGAAATTGAGAAGAACGGAGCATCCGCCTCACCTGCTACTGCTTTAGCAAGTAAAGTTTTACCTGTACCCGGAGGGCCTACAAGGAGAACACCTTTCGGTATTCTTGCACCAAGTTTTGAAAATTCATTAGGATTTTTCAAAAACTCAACAATTTCTGTAAGTTCTTCTTTTTCTTCGTCTGCACCTGCAACGTCACTGAATGTAACTTTTTTACTCTGTTCGTCTGCTCGTTTAATTCGTGCCTTACCAAAGCTCATTGCTCTGTTATTTTCACTTGTAATTGAACTGTTCATCTTTTTGAACATTACAATCATGAGTACTACAAAACCAAGTGACAAAAGAAGTGACGGTAATACACTTATAATCCATGAATTTGATGTTCCTGCCTCATAATCATATTCAACAGGTTTATCGGGATTTGCCTTATTATATTCTCTTAGTTGCTCGTGAACATCATTTATAAAAAGGTTAGGATTTGGAACTGTGTATTTATAAAGTTTATCGTCATCTTTAAGTTTAAACTTAAGTACACCACTATTCATATTAAAATCTAATTCTGCAATCTGTTCACTATCAAAAAGCTCGATAATCTCATAATATTCAAATTCTTTACTATCTGCTTCGTTTTCCATATACATAAACATTACGCCAATAAAAAGAGCAGGAATTAATATATATGGAATTATTGCCTTCCAATTTAATTTTTTCAAGTTTTTATCACTCCTGTAATCGCTGATTAAATCGGGTTGTGATTATCAGCGAGATAGTTTTTTGTCAGAAATGTCAAAAAACGCAGGCAATACTTTGTGTATTAACGAGTATTTTTGGCGTTTATGACGGAAAAGTAACCGCTGAGAATTGTGACTACGATTTAATCAGTGGTTACTCAAGTTGTCGATAACTACACATTATCTTTTTTCTCATAATATAGTAAGAGTTTTTATTCGATTTGTCAACACTTTTATTGTATTTTTGTAAATTCTTCCAAAGATGTAAAGTCAATACCCTTTACATTTTTAACTAAATCATAAAAAGTTCTGCAAATTTCAATACATCCATTCGCACTATTGCTTTCTGTATTGAAAGGCATAACAGGGTCGTGGACTGACAAACGAAGTAAAAACCAACCGTTTTTCTTCTCATCCTTAAAGGAAACACGAACACCCTCATAATTGTCAGGTGCTAAAATCATTTCGTCACTGTTTTCTGCAACAGCCTTTATATCCTCAATAAGCTTTTCACCGATTTCACGGAGTTTTTCTTCTGT
Source organism: uncultured Clostridia bacterium (assembly GCA_937906895.1). Classification (GTDB taxonomy): domain Bacteria; phylum Bacillota; class Clostridia; order Oscillospirales; family Acutalibacteraceae; genus Fimenecus. The sequence goes on from CALCTT010000023.1 coordinate 7,425, forward strand.
AATATTAAATCGAAGCTCTTTTTCTTCCAAAGGCTTTTTAAGAGAAGCAATACAGTCACCGATTTTCTTGTTCTCCTTACGAAGCACTGCAGCCTTAATTATGATTTTTGTAACGAGATATGCACCGTCATCAAGATAATAATTCTCTTTAAACGCAGCATGACCTGAGGTTTCAATAGCAAGAGGAGTGTTTTCACCGAGATTTGTACGACGGACAGCCTCATCAATTACATTTTTATATCCTCGCTTGAAACGGATATGCTTACCGCCAAGTGTATCTTCAATAAATTCACGCAAACCGTCGCTTGTAACGGAATCAGTAACAATACTGCCACCTTCGTTACCTTCAAGTGCGATTACAGAAGCCAATGCTACAATAGCATTTCTGTTGATTTCTTCACCTTTTTCGTCAACGCAGGATGCACGGTCAACGTCAGTATCGAAAATCACACCTAAATCACAATTATTTTCCACAGTTGCTTTACGGATAAATTCCATTGCAACCTTATTTTCAGGATTCGGAATATGATTTGGGAACATTCCGTCAGGCTCTAAAAACTGACTTGCAGACACATCTGCACCCAAAGGCTCTAAAACTTGCGTTGCGTAAAATCCGCCAACACCATTCCCTGCATCAACTGCAATCTTGAAGCCTTCAAGAGGCTTTTCATAGTTTTCTGCATTCACACCTTGCTTAATCATATTGCGAAGAATCTCTGCATATTCGCATATATAATCAATTTCTGTTACTTTACCAGGCTTTTCTGCTGTTTCAACAGGTTCTGTTTCAGCAAATGCAAGAATTTCTTTTAACTCTTCACCTGACAAACCACCATCACGTGTAAAAAATTTAAGTCCGTTTCTGTCAAAGGGATGATGACTTGCTGTAATCTGAATTGCACCATCACAATTTCTTGTAACAGTTGTCATAAACATAGCAGGTGTTGAACAGTATGAGCAGTTAAGTACATTTACGCCCATACCGCTTACAACTGAAATTACTGCATTTCTTATTCTATCTGCAGAAATTCTTGAATCGTGACCAACAGAAACTGTTAAATCAGCAAAACTTTTACCTGTTTTTTTACTCAAAAATTTTATAAAAGATAATGAAATGTATTTTACAGCATCATCAGTCAACTGAATTTCAGGGTATTTTTCAGTTGCAACTGCAACACCACGAACATCAGTACCACTTTTTAAGTGCATTAATTTCATTTTATAAGACCTCTTTTCAAAAGTTCTTCAGTTGCAAGCATTACACCGATTTTTCCGCTATGGAAATTAAGTCCGCCTTGCATCCAAACTGCATAAGGCTCACGAAGTGGTGCATCGGCTGAAAGCTCAATTGATGAACCTGATGTGAATGCACCTGCTGACATAATAACCTGATTGTCATATCCGGGCATATCCCAAGGTTCAGGTGTCACATAAGAGTCAACAGGAGCACCTTTCTGAAGACCCTGACAGAATGCTACCAGATTGTCTGAATTTTCAAGACAGATTGCCTGAATAATATCGTGTCTTTCTTCTTCCACAGTAGGAGTAACCTTAAATCCTAATTCTGTATATACAGATGCAGCAAAAACTGCAGTTTTAAGTGCTTCGCCAACAACATGAGGTGCATTGAAAAGCCCCATAAACACACTTCTGTTCTGTCCAAGTGTTGCACCAACCTCAGTTCCAAGTCCAGGAGTTGTAAGACGATAACCACAAAGCTCAACTAAATCCTTACGACCTGCAATATATCCACCACAAGCAGCAATACCGCCACCTGCATTTTTAATAAGTGAGCCTGCCATTAAATCAGCACCAACTTCAGTCGGTTCAAGTTTTTCAGTAAATTCACCATAGCAGTTATCTACCATAACGATTGCTCGTTTATTAACTCTATGTACAATTTCACAAACCTTTTCGATTTCTGCAATTGAAATTGTATGACGAAGCGAATAACCGCGAGAACGCTGAATATATACCATTCTTACAGCCTTATCACTTGCAACCTCTTCAATAGCTTTATAGTCCAATTGGTCATCCTGGGTTAAATCAACCTGCATATAATGTACACCAAAATCTGCAAGTGTTCCGTCACCCATATTTTTGCCACCAAGACCGATTGTTGAATGAAGTGTGTCATAAGGTGCGCCTGTCACGCAAAGCATAACATCATTTGGTCTTAAAATCCCGTAAAGGCAGACTGCAAGAGTATGAGTACCGCTTGCCAATGCACCTGCACGAATAATCGCACTTTCTGCTCCGAAAATATCCGCTGTTAAGACATCAAGCTTTTCTCTACCCTTATCACCATAGCCATAGCCTGTGGATGTGTTGAAATCTGTCTCGTCAACTCTGTTTCTTATAAATGCAGAAAGAACCTTTTGTTGATTGTATTCGGTTAATTCATCAATTCTTCCAAAAACTGTTTCTGCTTTTTTTAAAGCAGTAGCAGAAAGCTCTTTTATTCTTTTGCTTATTTCAAAAAACATTTTGCTCTATCCTTTATAATCATAATATTTCTTTTACGATTTCAAAACCGCATTTTTTATAAAATTCTAAATTGTGTTCTTTAGAAACAAGATACACATTTTCATTTTTTGATAAATTCAGTAACTTTTCGACTATTTTCTTTCCGTACCCCTGATTTCTGTACTTATTATTTGTATATATATCTGTAATCAAAGATATTTTTTGACTAAATGTTATAAATCCGCCACTTATGGTTTCAGTTTCATTACTGATTACTGCACCTTCACATTTTCCCATACTGTTAAGCAAGGATTTAAATGCCACAATGTCATTATGCTTATCTTTATCTTCACTATTAAGGCTTTTTATTTTAAGATAATCAGCTCTGTCAATTCCTTTTTCAGTATTCTCACAAGATACAGATTTTTTTAATAGATATTTTTTATCTATTGTTGTTTCATCATCTTTATCTGCAACAAATTCAAGTTCAGCTTTATTACTGTTCTCACCTGCAAAAACTAGATTTTTACCGTTTCTGCTTTTAGTTACAATAGCTGTAATCTCATCAGACTCATTAAACTGAACCCATACAACTCCATCATTAAGCCTTATTCCGTCACAAAGTCCCGTTAAAGCAATGAACTCGGCATAATCATCCTCACCAAGATAGTTAAAAATTGACTCATCAATGAATTGAAGCGATTTAACCATTGGCAAATTCCTCGAGTAAAACCTCACAGAGTGATTTTACAGATTCCATATCTTTTTTACTGCCAACAGAAGATGCAGAATGAATATATCTGCAAGGCAAAGAAACAGCAATTGTTTTAATTCCACCTGCAGCTTTATGAATGGCAGCAGCGTCATTTCCACCTGCTACAACTGTTTTCGTCTGATTCGGAATACCATTTTTATCAGCAACTTCTCTTGCTTTTTTATATAAATCCTTATTGTAGATTGTCCCTCTGTCCATAAAAGACACTACCGCGCCGTTACCCACCTTACAAACCTTTTTGTTTTCAGGTGTGTCAGGAATATCAGACGCTGTTGTTGTTTCAATTACAATGGCATAATCAGGCTTTGCTGTATATGCTGAAGCAATAGCACCACGAGTCCCAACTTCTTCCTGCACTGTGAAAACACAAGTATAGTCAATTTTTGACTTCTCGTGTAAAAGCTCAAGCATAATAGCACATCCAAGACGGTCATCAAGGGCTTTTGATTTAATCATGTCGTTACCGAATTCAATAAAATCTGATTTGAAATATCCATAATCACCAAGGCTTAGATGCTTTTCTGCTATTTCCTTGTTTTCAAAACCAAAGTCAACATAAACATCGGCAATATCAGGAATTTTTTTCGCTTCATCACCTGTGCATTGGTGAACTGCTTTTCCGCCAACTACACCAACATTTCCGTTTACAGTTATTTTTTTGCCAAACAACGCTGAATTATCAATTCCGCCTACATTTGCAACATTCACAAAACCATTTTCATGAATGTAAGTGACAATAAAACCTACTTCGTCCATGTGGGCAAAGAGTGCAACCTTATTTTCAGGTGTGTTTTCACCTTTTTTATTTACAATAAGATTTCCAATAGGGTCAATTGTGTATTCACAATCTTCAGGCAAATGTGAAATTATGAAATCTCTTACCTGTTTTTCATCACCTGATGTGCCGTTAAGTTCACAAAGGGTTTTCAAAAGTTCAAAATTCATATTCTCACACCCTTTCTAAAAATTCTGCAATAAGTTTTGCACAAGACTCTATATCTCGCACATCAACTGTTTCAACAGGTGTATGCATATATCTTAATGGAAGTGACACCAATACTGACGGAATTCCGCCTTTTGAAATTGTAATATGGTCAGCATTTGTTCCTGTTCTTCCGTTCATAATTTCCTTTTGATAAGCAATTTCCTTTTCTTTTGCAATCTCAACTAACTTTTCAGTATAGCCTCTGTCAAGAATTGGTGCATATCCAATCATTGCACCGCCATTCATTTTTCCGCATTCGCTTTCCTTTGAATCAGGAGTTGTAGCAAAACTTACATCAACTGAAACAGACAAATCAGCTTGTACATTGAATGACGCACAAGTAGCACCTGCACCGCCTGTTTCCTCTTGAGCAGAGCAGACAAATGTAATTTCATTTTCTGTTTTTGTATATTCAAGCGCTTTTAAAAGAACAGCAATTCCGCCACGGTCGTCAATATAAGGTGAAGATACAACATTTTCGTTGAGAACTGAAAAGTTACTCTTGAATGATGCCCTGTCACCTATCGAAATGACTTTCTCTGCATCTTCCTTGTTCATACCAATATCAACAACTGCAGTTCCGTCAGCAGAAACCTTGCTTTCACCATCAGAAAGATGAGGCGGAACAGTACAGACAACACCATAAATATCCCTTTCTCCGTGCAGAGTCAATTCCATACCCTCAACAGTACGCATATCAACTCCACCGACTTTTTGCACACGAACAAAACCATCATCAGTAATTCCGGTTACAACAAAACCAATTGTGTCAAGATGTGCGTCAAGAAGAATGTGTTTTCCAGTACCCTTGCGATGAATTATAATGTTTCCCGTTGTATCACAAGAAACATCACCATAAAGTGAAAAAAGCCCCTTTAAAGACTCAAAGGAGCTTGATTCTTCTCCTGCAACACCTGCAGGAGAAGTTAATTGTTCTAAAAGTTCAATAGTTGTCATTTAAATCAACCTTATATATATTGTTTGGTTTTATATTTTGTAAAAAGCAACGAAGTATTACGAAACACCAATAAAACATGTTTTTGAGTAGATTTTTCGTAAGACAAGGCACCGAGCTGAAGCTGTATGAGATATACTGCGAAGCGAGGTAACGAAGTATTACGGAAAATATACCAAAAAATTATACTTCTACGCCGCCTACAGGGCGAATAATCAATACATAACAAGAACCTTCACCAAAGATGCTTTCCATTGCATTTTTGTAGTCTGCAAGAATGTCGTTTGGAACGAACGCCTGAATTGTACCTGCAAATCCGCCACCGTGAACACGCCAAGCACCTTTTCCTTTAAGAATGCTTTCACTTACTGCAAGTGCCAATGAAACAGGCTGTTCAGAAGGCTTTTTAACAGAAAATACGTTTTGATTATACTTGTATGAAGAATCTCCGCTTTCAAGTATGTATGACTTAAATGTTTCAAAGTCGCCATTTTTAAGAGCATCAACTTCTTTTAATACACGAGCATTGTCTGCAAAGAAATGCATTGCACGGATAACTGCTCTGTCACCAACTTTTTCTCTGACTGCAGGGATATTTTTCTTGAATTCTTCTTCGTCAACCTCACGAAGAACATTTTTACCAAAGCAACCTGCAACTGCTTCCATTTCGCTACGGATTGCTGCATAATCGTCTGTCAAATCTGAATGACTGCCCTTTGTATCAACAATGCAGAGAGAATGACCTGATGATGCAAAATCAAACTTAACTTCATTTACGATTGGCTCCTGAGGATTATTGAAGTCAATTGTAACAAATCCGCCTACTGAACAAGCCATCTGGTCCATAAGTCCGCAAGGCTTGTCAAAATATACATTTTCTGCGTACTGTGCGATTTTTGCAATGGTAATTGCATCAACCTGACCGTCATTGTAAAGGTAGTTGAGCATTGTACCAACAAGCACTTCGTATGCTGCAGAAGAAGAAAGTCCTGAGCCCGAAAGAACGCTTGACATTGTAACAGCATCAAATCCGCCGATTTTGTAACCATATTTCAAGAAACCTGCACACATACCTCTTACAAGAGCAGGAGAATGTCCTTTTTCATTCTCTTTGATTTCAAGGTCAGTAATGTCACAAACGTCCATTTTATATCCGCGAGATTTTACGCGAACAATGTTTTCGTCATTTTTTGATGCAACAGCAATGGCGTCAAGGTTGATACCGGCTGCAAGAACACGACCGTGATTATGGTCAGTATGATTGCCACCAACCTCTGTTCTGCCCGGTGCAGAAAAAAGTCTTGCATCTCTATCCTCACTGAAAATTTCTGCAAAATCATTTGCAAGGCTTACATATCTTTCGTGCTGTGCTTTAACAGCCTCTTCTGTAACATAAACTCTCTTAAAACGAGCATCATACTCGCCATTCATAATCGCATCTTTAAGCATCTGAATCTTTGACATTATTATTATCTCCTTTTCTTTCCTCTAATGCAAAATTCACAATCAGGGTTGCAACACCCGATAAAATTAACAAGAATATAATTGGGCCCATAAACTTCCAGGTAAATGGCTGTGCAATATGTCCACCCATTACGGAATAAACCCAGATTTTTGGGAAAAAGCCTAAAAGCGAAGCAACGATAAATCCATCAAGAGGAAATTTCATTCCGCCATAAGCTTTGCTGACCATATTCATAGGTACTGACGGAATAATTCGTAATGCAACAAGAACTCCTAATTTTGTTTTCCCGTGATGACTCATCATTTCACGGACATTATCATATTTTTCAAGTTTCTTAATTGCCACACCACCATTAGTGATTTTTCCCCAATAGTATGTTATTAAAAGAACAACTGTTGTTCCGATTGTATTTATAATAATCGCGTTGACCGGCTTAAACATAACACCCGTCATCATCAATATAAACGGAAACGGTATCGGCAAAAAGCCTCTGAGGACATACACACCTAAAATTGCAATAACAATGAGATACCTGTTTTCAAGTCCCATTATAAAGTCCTGCAATCTGTCAAGGGTGTGCAAAAACTCAGCCCATCCACCCTCTGCCACTTTTGTGCTCATAATCACAGTTATAACAGCAATTACAATAGCAGCGACAAAAAGTCCTATTGATGTAAGATTCAACGCTTTCTTTCTGTTAAGATTTTTCTTTTCCATCAAATTCTCCAATCAGAAAATTTCCATACATTGTAATTTTATAATATTTCTTAAAAAAGGTCAATGTTTTTGTTGTTATATTATATTAAAATGTGTTAGAATAATATGTAATATAAAGTAGATTAATAAAGGTTGTGTTTTTTTGAAAATAGTTATTCTTGATTCTTATGCATTAAATCCCGGTGACCTTTCATGGGAATGGCTTAAATCTTTAGGTGATTGTGAAATTCACCATCGTACTCATCAGGACAAAATTCTTGAAAGATGTGAGGGTGCAGACATTATTCTCACAAACAAGACGCCATTAACAAAGGAAACACTTTCACACCTTCCAAATCTTAAATATATTGCATTACTTTCAACAGGATATAACATCGTTGATTGGGAATATGCAAAAGAAATCGGTATTCCTGTTTCAAATATCCCTGCATACTCAACAAATGCAGTTGCACAGCTTACTTTCTCATTGATTCTTGAAATCACAAATGCAGTTGGATTACATAGTGAAAGTGTCAAAAATGGTGAGTGGACATCTTGTCCTGATTTCTGTTACTGGAAAACTCCTCTTACAGAATTATGTGGCAAAACTCTTGGTATTGTAGGCTTTGGTCAGATTGGTCAGGCTGTTGCAGATATTGCGGAAGCCTTTAAAATGAATATCGTTGCTGTTTCAGGCCACGAAACAGACCAAAGTCACAGAAAAAATTTCCGTTGGGTTGATATGGACACGCTTGCAAAAACAAGTGATATTATCTCTTTCCATTGTCCTCTTACAGAAAAGACAACGGGCCTTGTGAACAAAGAATTTATCGACAAATGCAAAGACGGTGCAATAATTATAAATACAAGTCGTGGACCTGTTGTAAATGATAAGGATTTGGCAGATGCATTAAATAACGGCAAACTCGGTGGTGCAGGACTCGACGTTTTGACGGTTGAGCCACCAAAAGCAGACAATCCTTTACTTTCTGCGAAAAACTGTTTTATAACTCCTCATATTGCTTGGGCAGGATTTGAAACAAGAGAAAGACTTATGAATATTTTAAAAGAAAATATCACAGCATATTTAAACGGTAACCCACAGAATGTGGTGAATAAGTAAAAACTAAGGGAAGGACAATTTGTTTTGTCTTTCCCTTTTTCATTAAAAAACATTAAATAATTTTAGAAATATACAGTTTACATTTTATATATTATATAGTATAATATTTTCGATTATACACACAGGAAAGATAAGGTGGAAATATAATGAAAGACAACAAAAAATCATTAACTAAACTTGGTTTTGCATTAGGTATTCCTGCAACATTTGCTGTTGCTGCAGGAACAGCATACAGACTTATCCGTTATGGCAACAAGCCTGCTAAAGAAACTGTACCTGTTGCAACTGCTACTGAAAGAGATTTATCTGATGTTCACTTCACAGCACACAGAGGTCTTTCTTCAATTGTTCCTGAAAACACATTGGAAGCTTTCCGTGAAGCTGCAAAATATAACTATTATGCTATCGAGTGTGATGTTCATTGCACAACAGACGGCAAATGGGTAATTATCCACGACTATATGCTTCAGTCAATGGCTAAAGAAAAAGGCGACGTTAAGACTATGTCATACGAGGACCTTAAGAAAGTTAAATTCACAAACGGTGCTAACATTGACAAGTATCCTGATTCAGGCATCTGTCTTGTTGAAGAATATATTGAAATCTGTAAAGAAGCAAACATCAAACCTATGATTGAGGTTAAGGACAAGCGTGTTGATAAGGTTAAGAGCCTCCTTGATATTATCCGTGAATACGATATTGAAAAAGATGTTATTCTTATTTCTTTCCACTCATCAATTCTTCGTGAATTCAAACGTCTTTCACCTGATATGGAATTATGGTTACTTGTACACGGAATTAAGGAAGATAAACTCCACGAATGTATAGAAAACGGCTTTGGTGTTGCATTTGAAGCAAAAAGAGCACTCCGTGACCTTGATGCAATCCAGAACATTCACAACAACAATCTTACAGCAGCTTGCTGGACAGTTGACACACCGGAGCTTCTCGATACAATGCTTGAACGCGGTGTTAAATATATTACAACAAACGCAATTATTCCTGAATAAGAGGTTAAATAAATGACAGACTGTAAAAAAATTGCTGAACTTATATTCAGCGATGTGGACAAGTCCACAGAGTATTACGAAGAACTTTATCCTGCAAGAAACTTACCTGAAGGTGCAAGAGTAACAAGATTTGCACCAAGCCCTACAGGTTATCTTCACTTTGGCGGTCTTTATGCAGGTTTTGCATCAAAGCTTACTGCTGATACAACCGGTGGCGTTTTTATGCTCCGTATTGAAGATACTGACAAAAAACGTGAAGTTGAAGACGGCGTTACAGGTATTGTAGCAGGTCTTACAGCTTTCGGTGTTACTCCTGACGAAGGTGTTACGGGATTCAACACGGAATACGGTGAATATGGTCCTTACACTCAAAGTCAGCGTAGAGATATTTATCGTGCTTTTGCAAAGAAACTTATGGAAGAAGGCAAAGCTTATCCTTGTTTCTGTACTCCTGAAGAGCTTGACGAAATCAGAGCAAAGCAAGAAAATGAGGATATTAAAGGTTACTATGGTGCTTATGCAAAATGTCGTGACTTAACTGACGACGAAATAATTGAAAAGGTCAATGCCGGCATTCCTTTCACTGTTCGTCTTCGTTCAACAGGTGATATTTCAAGAAAAATCAAGTTTGAAGATATGATTAAGGGTAAAATTGAAATGAGTGAAAATGTGAATGATGTTGTTGTTTTAAAAGCAGACGGAATTCCTACTTATCACTTTGCTCATGCAGTTGATGACCATTTGATGCGTACAACACACGTTGTCCGTGGTGACGAATGGATTGCTTCCGTACCCACTCATATTGAACTTTTCAGAGCACTTGGTAACAAGCCTCTTAAATACGCTCACATCGCTCCGATTATGAAAGAGGAAAATGGTGGTAAGCGTAAACTTTCAAAGAGAAAAGACCCTGAAGCAAACGTGTCATTCTATATTGAAAAAGGTTATCCTGAGGCTTCTGTCAAGGAATATATGCTTACAATTCTCAATTCTAACTTTGAAGAATGGAGAAAAGCAAATAAGACAGAGGATATAAGCAAATTCCCGTTCAATCTTAAGAAAATGAGCGTTTCGGGTGCACTGTTTGATATGGTTAAATTCAATGACGTATCAAAAAATGTTATTTCCGTTATGACTGCTAAACAAGTGTATAAGCTTGTTACAGATTGGGCAATGGATTATAACGAAGTGCTTTATGCACTCTTTGTTGACGATAAAGAAAAAGCAACTGCAATTCTTAACATTGACAGAGAAAATCCAAAGCCAAGAAAAGATATTGCTTGTTGGGAAGAAGTAGAAAACTATGTTTCATATTTCTACAATGAGCTTTATGATGCTGATTACACTCTCCCTGAACATATTGCAAGGGAAGATGCAATAGAAATCCTTAAAAAATACAAGGAAGTTTATTCTGCAGACGATAGTAAAGAAGAATGGTTCAATAAAATCAAGGAGCTTTGCACAGCTTGCGGATATACTCCTAATGTTAAGGAATACAAACAAAACCCTGATGCTTTCAAAGGTCATGTGGGTGATGTTTCAACAATTATTCGTATAGCAATCACTTCTCGTACCAATACTCCCGATTTGTATTACATTATGCAAATTCTCGGTAAAGACGAGGTTATGAGAAGAATAGATAATATGATAGAAGGTTAATTTATGGAAGAAGTAACAAAGATTTCAAATTTTATTCACGACTTTATTGATGAAGATTTGAAAAATGGTGTTTATAACAAAGTGCAGACTCGTTTTCCACCTGAACCAAACGGTTATCTTCATATAGGTCACGCAAAGGCTATCTGCATTAACTTTGCAACAAGTAAAAAGTATAAAGGTGAATGTAATCTTCGTCTTGACGATACAAATCCACAGAAAGAAGACACAGAATACATTGATGCAATCAAAGAGGATATCGAATGGCTTGGCTTCAAGTGGAATAAGTGCCTTTTCGCATCAAGTTATTTTGACTACATCTATGAATGTGCTGTTAAACTTATCGAAAAAGGTCTTGCTTACGTTGACGACCTTAGTGCAGACGAAATAAGAGAATACAGAGGCACACTTACAGAACCCGGTAAAAACAGCCCTTACAGAGAACGTTCAATCGAAGAAAACCTTGATTTATTCAAGAGAATGACTGATGGTGAATTTCCTAACGGTGCAAGAGTTCTTCGTGCAAAGATTGATATGGCTGCTGCTAATATCAATATGCGTGACCCTGTAATTTACAGAATTGCTCACGTGCCACATCACCAGACAGGTGACAAATGGTGTGTTTATCCAATGTATGACTTTGCTCATCCGTTGTCAGATGCTAAAGAAGGCGTTACACATTCACTCTGTTCACTTGAATTTGAAAATCACAGACCTCTTTACGATTGGTTCTTAAGAGCACTTGATATCGAAATGCCACCAAGACAGATTGAATTTGCTCGTCTTAACCTTAACTATTGCCTCACAAGTAAGAGAAAATGTCTCGCCCTTGTAAACGAAGGCATTGTTGACGGTTGGAACGACCCGAGAATGGCTACTCTCAGCGGTATGAGAAGACGTGGATATCCTGCAGCTGCAATTCGTAATTTCTGTGAAAAAATCGGTGTTTCAAAGGCTTATTCAGTAGTTGACTACGGTCTTTTAGAATCTTGTGTCCGTGATGAGCTTAATGCGAATGCACCAAGAGCAATGGCTGTTCTTCGTCCATTAAAGGTTGTTATTGACAACTATCCTGAAGGACAGACAGAAACTTTGGATGTTGAAATTCATCCTGACCATCCTGAAATGGGTACTCGTAAGGTAACATTCGGCAAGACACTTTACGTTGAGCAGGAAGACTTTATGGTTGAACCTGTTAAAAAGTATTTCAGACTTTTCCCCGGTAATGAAGTTCGTCTTAAGAGTGCATATTTCGTAAAATGTGTAGGTTACGATGCAGACGAAAACGGCAATGTTACTTGTATTCATTGCACTTATGACCCTGAAAGTCGTGGCGGTAATTCACCTGACGGCAGAAAAGTTAAGGGTACTCTCCATTGGGTAAGCGAAGCAGACAGCTTCAAGGCAGAAATCCGTCTTTACGACAGACTTTTCAATAAAGAAAACCCATCTGACGAAACCGCAGGTGCATTTACAGAAAATCTTAATCCTGAATCTCTTGTTGTCCTTAACGACTGTTTAATCGAAGGCGGACTTAAAGATGGCCTTAAGGTTGGCGACACATTCCAGTTTATGCGTCAGGGTTACTTCTGCGTAGATATTACCTCAACAGAAGACAAGGTTGTATTTAACAGAACAGTACAACTTAATTCTTCTTGGGGAAAGTAAGGTGAAGAATATGAGTAAAACAAAATCCCTTAAACAAAAGACAACAGGCTTTGACATTCTTTACAGAGTTGTAACTGCTGTTTTAGCAATTGCTATTTATCCCGCATTTTATTTTGCTAATCTTTTTACTTTTGAAATTGCACACACAAGCATTTCAAATCTCCTTGGAGGTCTTAATTTTAGCGGTGAAGAAGGAATGAATGGTACTCTTCATACAACTTATGATTCTATTTCTCTTCACGAATTACCACAGTGGATAGATACATTTTCCGGTTTCACAAACGAAGATTTCGACTTCAAAGCATCTGTTCTTCAGAATGAACTTTATCGTCCTGTAATTGTTTCCGTTGTATTTTTAGCCCTTGCCCTTGTAATAGGCCTTGTAATTCTTGGTTTCGCAATCTTCTCAAACAAGATTAAAGTAATCACAGCACTTTCAGCATCAGGTTTCCTTTGTACATTAGCATCATATATCTCTTTCACAGGATTCTTCGCTGAAAAAGTTCTTGCAGGTGATATAACCTTAGCACAGCTTTTCAATATGAACGGTATAATCACATCAGCTATCGCAAGCTTTATCGGTGAAGTTATTTTATTCACTCTTGATGGTGCTTTCTATGCTGTAATGTTCCTCTTGCTTGGTATCTGCCTCTGGTCAGTATCAGTAATGATAGTTAATGCAAGTGAAGAAAAAGAAAAGCAGATGAAAAAAGTTGTAAAAAGCAAATAAAAACAATCTCGCGTAGTGGCAGGCTTCCACGCCTGCAAAAAAGGCTATTGGTTTTTCGCCAATAGCCTTTTTGTTATACTAACGGCGGGAGCAAGCCCCCGCCATACATGACAATTAATTGTTTTCTAAATTTTTCTGTGACTGCATTTTGAGATATGCATTGATAAATCCGTCAAGGTCACCATCCATAACAGCATTTATGTTACCATTTTCAAATGATGTTCTGTGGTCTTTTGCAAGTGTATATGGCATAAACACATAAGAACGAATCTGGCTACCCCAGGCAATTTCCTTGTGGTCACCCTTAATATCTTCAATCTTTGCAAGATGTTCACGCTCTTTAATCTCAATAAGCTTTGATTTGAGCATTGTCATAGCAACTTCTCTGTTCTGATGCTGGCTTCTTTCAACCTGACAAGAAACAACAATACCTGTTGGCTTATGTGTAAGACGAACTGCAGATGATGTTTTATTAACCTTCTGTCCACCTGCACCACTTGCACGATAAACAGCCATTTCAATATCATCAGGGTTAATGTCAACATTTGTGTCTTCGTCGATTTCAGGCATTACTTCAAGAGAAGCAAAGGATGTATGGCGTCTTCCTGATGCATCAAATGGAGAAACACGGACAAGGCGGTGAATACCTGCCTCACTCTTCATAAATCCGTAAGCATTTTCGCCTTCAATGAGGATACAAGCTGATTTAAGTCCTGCTTCGTCACCGTCAAGATAGTCAAGAGTTGAAACCTTATATCCGTGACGTTCACCCCAACGGTTATACATTCTGAAAAGCATCTGTGCCCAGTCCTGAGCCTCTGTACCACCCGCACCTGCGTGGAATGTAAGAATTGCATTTTTTGAATCGTATTCACCTGTAAGAAGTGTTGCAAGAGTCTGTGAATCAAGGTCTTTTTCAAACTTATCAACACCTTGAGTACACTCCTCAACAAGACTTTCATCCTCTTCTTCGTCGGCAAGTTCAATCATAACAAGAGCATCTTCATAGTCTGATTTAAGTCTTTCGTAAGAAGAAACCTTGTTTTTTAATACACTTGTACGCTGAAGCACCTTCTGTGAATTCTGGATATCGTCCCAAAAGCCTTCTTGCGCCTGCTGTTCTTCAAGAGATGCAATTTCTTTTTTCATTTTTTCAAGACCTAACGCATCTGCAAGGTTAGAAAGCTCTTCCTCGTGAGCAATAAGTCGTAATTTCAATTCTTCAAATTGGAGCATAAGTAATCCTCTCTTATATGTTTATTCTTTAATATATTTTGTCACTTGTCCGCTGAAAAAACATAAAATGTAATAAAACCGTTTTATGTGATATAGGGTAAGCGTTGCTTTTTAAAACAGCCCATATCTAAGCGGATTGAATATAGATTTAATTGCACTATTGTGTTGAAGTTTCTTCTTTCGCAGTAGTGCTTTCATTTGTTGTTGATTCAGATGGTGCTTCTGTTGTTTCAGGTGCTGTTGTAGTTGATTCTGTTGTACTTTCAGCATCATCAAGCACATTAACATCTTCTATTTTGTTATTTGGGTTATATTCTGTTGTAGCAGTTTCAGGTGCTGTTGTATTCTGAATTGCAGAAATAAAAAGATTTTCGTCATTTTCTCGTAATGTTATCCTGATGTATTTATCAGGTGCAGGTGCTATCATTTCACCGTTTTCGCTTTGCTCCCAGGCATTACCTGCAAGACAAGCAACAGTGAGCACAACCGTATCGGTTGTTTTTGAAACATCTACAACATCGGGAGTGTAAATAGGTGTAACACCTGTCAAAGGAACTGTGTATGTTTCAGTTATATTGTCATAAGCAAAGTCGATACCGTAACCCTCAATTGTACCGTGAACGGGCGTAACCTCTGTACCGAAAAGTTCAATAAATTCTTCCTCAACTGCTGATTTGGGAATAGAAAGTCCGCTGTCGTTACTTTCAAAGCTATCAGGCGCATTATCATTTTTAAGAAGTGACCAGATAGAGATTTCCATAAGCTGACTCATATCTGCTTTTGTAACGTCATCGAAACTGTCAGGGTCAATAAGCACAACAGGAGTAAGAAATTTTTCATATTCTTCATAATGCTTTGACTTATCTATTGCCGTGTCAATCCCCTTGACACCTGCAAAAATAACAGTAGCAAGACCGATTGCAGCAAGAAGTACCACAATCAGGCCCACAGGAAATGCCCATTTCTGTTTTTTATTAGTATTTGACATTAACCTCACCTTACCTGACCGTTACCGTAAATTTTATACTTAAACGAGTTTAACTGTTCAAGTCCCAAAGGACCTCTTGCGTGTAATTTCTGTGTTGAAATACCGATTTCAGCACCAAAACCAAATTCTCCACCATCTGTAAATCTTGTACTTGCATTGTGATAAACCGCTGATGAATCAACGCTGTTCATAAATTTTTCAGCATTATCTGTGTTTTCTGTAATAATGCTCTCGCTGTGACCTGTTGAGTATTTTCTGATATGCAGGACTGCTTCTTCTAATGATGAAACAATCTTAACTGACATCTTGTAATCAAGATATTCTGTTGCCCAATCCTCTTCTGTCGCTTTTTCTATATCAGGACAAATTTCACAAGCAACTTCGTCACCGTAAAGGATTACATTTTTCTCGTCAAGTGCTGACTTTATTGCAATAAGAGCAAGCTCAGCAATATTTTTGTGAATCAAAAGACTTTCTGCAGTATTACAAACAGAAATTCTTTGAGTCTTTGCGTTATATACAATCTTGGCAGCCATATCAATATCTGCAAATTCATCAACATAAATGTGACAATTTCCTGCACCTGTTTCAATTACAGGTACTGTTGAATTCTGCACAACTGCATTAATAAGATTTGCACTACCGCGAGGAATAAGCACATCAACATAATCATTCATTCGCATAAGTGCAGTTGAACTCTCTCTCGATGTATCACGGACAAGCTCAACAATATCAGAGTTGAAGCCTGTCTTTTCAATGGCTTCACGCATAATATCCATAATGGCAGAGTTAGAATTAAACGCCTCTTTACCACCACGAAGAATTGCAGTATTACCTGATTTTATCGCCAAAGCAGCCGCATCACTTGTAACATTTGGTCGTGCTTCATAAATAATGCCGATTACACCAAGCGGTGAGCTTACCCTTTGAATTTTCAAGCCATTTGGTCTTTCGGTTTCCCAAATAACCTTACCAACAGGGTCTGGAAGTGAAATAACATCCTCAACACCTTGCGCCATTCCTTCAATACGTTCAGCATTTAACATAAGTCTGTCAAGAAGTGCTTTTGACATACCATTATTAACACCATTCTGAAGGTCAATTCCATTTGCTTTTATTATCTTTTTGCAATTCTCACGAAGAGCATCTGCAATAGCCTTTAATATTCTGTTTTTTTCATCAGTAGTCGCAACTGCAAGCTGTACTGATGCATTTTTTACTCTTTTGCCGATTTCAGTAAGCATAATCTATTTCCCCTTAAAGAATGTTCCAACCTGTTTTCCGTCAAGTGCTTTATAAATTTCAGTAGGATTTTCACCGTTCATAACAATTGTGTCGATTCCTGCTGCCATTGTAATTTCAGCAGCGTGAAGCTTTGTCACCATACCACCTGTACCGAGAGTTGAACCCTTGCCACCTGCGATTTTATATAAATCTTCATCAATTTCCGTTACAAGAGGAATAAGCTTCGCATCCTCATTTTCGTTTGGATTTGAGTCATAAAGCCCGTCAATATCAGTAAGGATAATAAGTGCATCTGCATTAATGAGCTTTGCAACAATTGCAGAAAGTGAATCGTTGTCACCATAAACAATTTCTTCAACCGCAACGCTGTCATTCTCATTAATAACAGGAATTGCACCAAAATCAAACAATCTGTTGAATGTGTTTATAAGGTTATGTCTTCTCTCGTCATTTTCAACGTCACTTTTAGTTATGAGTAACTGGCCAACCGTATGACCGTATTCACCAAAAAGCTTATCATACATAAACATAAGCTCACATTGACCAATAGTAGCAGCAGCCTGCTTGCCGGCTGTGTCAGCAGGTTTTTCCTTAAGACCTAATTTACCGACACCGACACCGATTGCACCACTTGTAACGAGGGCTACCTCAATACCCGAATTGACAATATCAGAAAGAACACTTACAAGCTTGTGCATTCTTCTTATGTTGGTTTTACCTGTGTTATATGTAAGAGTTGATGTACCAACCTTAACAACAATTCGCTTTACATTCTTTAAAACTGCCATAATCCTACCTCGTAAAACTATAATCATAATATTTTATCACATATTTTTCTCTTTAACAACTGTTTTATTGCATTTATATGAGTAACAAAAGATTTTTATCTTCATACAATGGTACTGTCAGTTGATAATTTTATGGGAGGAATATATATGTCAGAAAACAAAAACTGTACACCCAATAAGATAAAAGAAGCTGTTTGCATTGATACAAACCGAGTTTATGACTCCTGTGCAGACAAGGATTGCCTTGAAGATTTACAGGTTTATTTCACAGGGTCAGCACAATGCATAATTGACCGAGCAACAAATGTCCGTTGTCGTGGTGCAGAAGTACTTAACGCCTTTATTGAGGTAGAAAAAGTGCCGTTTAACAGAGGTTATTATTCTGTTGATATTACTTATTATTTCAAAATCTTCCTTGATGTTTTCTCAGGTCATACAAACCCACCTTGCACAATTGAAGGTCTTGCATCATTCTCTAAAAAATGCATTCTCTACGGTTCAGAAGGTAATGTAAAGGTATTTTCATCCGAATTTGCTTGTAACGACGTTGACGAACAACTCGATATGGTCAGCACAAATCCAAAGGCAAAAGTGCAAACCGTTGACCCGATTTGCCTTGATGCGAAACTCAGAGATGCAAATGAATGTAAATCGTGCTACACTTGCTGTTGCTGTCAACCATCACGACTTCCTCGCTGTGTTTGTCGATGTTTTGAGGGAGATTTTGACTGCTATGATGACGAGCCTAAAAAAGCAGTTACGGTTACTCTCGGCATTTTCACAATCGTACAACTCGAAAGAGATGTGCAAATGCTTATTCCTGCTTATGATTTCTGTATTCCAAACAAAGAATGTGCCTGCGACAACGAAAATCCTTGCGATGCATTCAGAAGAATACAATTCCCTATCGACGAATTTTTCCCACCAAAAGAAGGTTGCCTGAAAGATAGCTACAGACCAAGTTGTGCATGTGGTGATTAAAAAGCAACTCAATAAATTATAATTTGTCGGGAAGATAAGAAACCAATCCGCTCCCTCTCCGAGGGAGCTGTCACCGTAAGGTGACTGAGGGAGTAAACAAGGAACCAACAAACTCCCTCCGTCGTTTTCTTACGAAAATGCCACCTCCCTCAATGAGGGAGGGGAATAAAACATCCCGACAAACTCCAATTTATGCAACAACAAAGCCCCCACAACAAGTGGAGGCTTTAAAACATTAATTGATATTAGTCGTTGTTTCTTCTCTTGTTAAAACGACGATTGTTATCACGCTTTTTTGGTTCTTCATCAATGTCGTTTTCAGGAGTAAGTCCCTTAACTTCGATAAGAGCATCACGACGAGAGAGGTTAAGTCTGCCCTGGTCGTCAATTTCAAGTACCTTTACAAGCACTGTATCACCAACATTAACAACATCTTCAACCTTTTCTGTACGCTTAACATCAAGACGGCTGATATGAACAAGTCCTTCTTTACCGGGAGCAATTTCAACGAATGCACCGAAGCTCATAAGTCTTGTTACAACGCCATTGTAGATTGCACCGATTTCAGGGTCTTTTGCAATGAGCTCAACGATTGAAAGAGCACGCTTTGCATTGTCAATATCAAGGCCTGAAATAAATACACGTCCGTCTTCTTCAATGTCAATCTTAACATCACAGTCTGCCTGAATCTTCTGAATAACCTTACCCTGTTTACCGATAACATCACCGATTTTTTCAGGGTCAATCTTTGTTGAAAGCATCTTTGGAGCATACTTTGAAAGTTCTGCACGAGGCTCTGCGATACAAGGAAGCATAATTTCATCAAGAATATAATTTCTTGCCTTGTGAGTCTTTGCAAATGCTTCTTTAATGATTTCAGGTGTAAGACCGTGTACTTTAAGGTCCATCTGGATAGCTGTGATACCGTTCTTTGTACCTGCTACCTTAAAGTCCATATCGCCATAGAAATCTTCAAGTCCCTGAATATCAACCATTGTCATAAAGTCGCCATAAACGCCTTCATCACCTGTGATAAGACCACAAGAAATACCTGCAACAGGAGCTTTAATAGGAACACCTGCTGCCATAAGAGCAAGAGTTGAACCACAAATTGAGCCCTGTGAAGTTGAACCGTTTGAAGAAAGAACTTCTGATACAACACGGATAGCATAAGGGAATTCATCAACTGATGGAATAACGGGAACAAGAGCCTTTTCAGCAAGTGCACCGTGACCGATTTCTCTTCGGCCAGGTCCACGAGATGGCTTTGTTTCACCAACTGAGTATGATGGGAAATTGTAGTGGTGGATATATCTCTTTTCAGTCTGTTCATCAAGACCGTCAAGAAGCTGTGCATCAGCCATAGGTCCGAGTGTTGCGATTGAAAGAACCTGAGTCTGTCCACGAGTGAACATACCTGAACCGTGAGCACGAGTGATTAAGTCAACTTCAGCATTAAGAGGACGGATTTCATCGATACCACGACCGTCAACACGCTTGTGTTCATCCTTAAGCCAAGCACGAACAACATGCTTCTGAACAAGATACATAATCTCGTCAAGCTTTGCTTCGTTGCCTTCAAATCTTTCGTCAAACTTTTCGTGAACTGCTTCGTAAATCGGAAGAAGTGCTTCGTCACGAACGAGTTTGTCGTCTGTATCAAGAGCTTTCTTTACATCTTCAATGCAGAATTCTTCGATTTCTGCCATAATTTCAGGGTCTGGGTCAGATGATTCATAAGCGAATTTTGGCTTACCAACTTCATCAACAATACCCTGAATGAACTTAACGATTTTCTGGTTTTCAGCGTGACCTGCCATAATAGCGTCAAACATTGTATCGTCGTCGATTTCGTTTGCACCTGCTTCAATCATAGCAACAAGGTCAGCAGTAGAAGCAACTGTTAAAACAAGGTCTGACTTTGCTCTTTCCTCAAGATTTGGGTTGATAACGATTTTGCCTTCAACAAGACCAACGTTAACACCTGAAATTGGGCCATCCCAAGGAATATCTGAAATAGCGATTGCAGCTGAAACACCAATCATAGCTGTGATTTCAGGTGAGCAATCAAGGTCAACTGACATTACAGTAGCAACTACTGAACAGTCATTTCTAAGGTCTTTTGGGAAAAGAGGACGGATAGGTCTGTCGATACAACGAGATGTAAGGATAGCCTTTTCACTTGCTCTGCCTTCTCTTCTCTGGAAAGAACCGGGAATACGACCTACTGAATACATTTTTTCTTCATAATCAACTGAAAGTGGGAAGAAATCCACACCTTCTCTTGGCTTTGCAGAAGCTGTAACTGTACAAAGAACTTCTGTTTCACCATAACGAGCCATAACAGCTGCGTTAGCAAGACCGGCCATCTTGCCTGTTTCAAGAGTCAATTTTCTGCCAGCGAGTTCAGTTTCCCAAACTTTAAAATTCTTGAAAAACATAATTTTTACCTTCCTTTACTTTTGTTTTTTCTTGTACTGAGGCAAAAACCTGTTTAGCAATAAATACAACCTTCAAAAATATATTTAAAAGCTCTATTTACCGCTAAAACCTTAAATTTTCGCCTCAGAAGTTAATGCCTTTAAATGCATTTTAAGGCAGATAAGCTTTCACCTATCTGCCTTAATTTGTTTTGATTACTTACGAAGACCAAGTCTTGCAACGATTGAACGGTATCTTTCGATATCCTTCTTCTGAAGGTATGCGAGAAGATTTCTTCTACGACCAACCATCTTAAGAAGACCACGACGAGAGTGATGGTCCTTCTTGTTAACCTTAAGGTGCTCAGTTAAATCGTTAATTCTCTTTGTGAGAACAGCAATCTGAACCTCAGGAGAACCTGTGTCGCCTTCGTGAGCAGCGTATTCAGCCATAATAGCCTGCTTTTCTGCCTGTGTCATTGTCATTTCACCTCATTATAAAATATTTATGCTCAAATGCCCCAGATGAAAGTAGGTGAATACCCTTTGGGTTTTCTCAATCACCCGAGTGCACAGAGATAGCCTTAGTAGTATAACACAAGAGTTTTAAAAAATCAAGTGTTTTTTCTTTTATTGATTAATTATCCTTCAACTACTGTCAAAACACAATTGAATTCATCAATAACTTCTGTCTGATTTACATTTGCTAATTTAAACTTAATTGTATATGTTCCCACATTTTCAGGAGTAAAAACAAAATACTGATTAACAGGACCGCCAACAACTCCGGGTTGAGACTCATCAAAAATTCTATCAAAGAAGTTCAATTCACTCTTATCGACCTCACACTGCCAAAAATATGGAGTGCCTCCTGATGAGCGTAACGGACCTACAACAAGACTACCGCCCTTTTCTGCCTGTGCATAAGTAACAATTTCAGTCATCCCCGCAACATCCTGCAACATAATTCTTGCATCAACAGCACTTACCTTGCCGTCATTATTCACATCTGATATGTTAACTTTTGGTAAAAGAGAAGATATGCCAAGGTCAGGAGAAGCAACTGCCTGAAGGCAAAGTCTTGCATCAACAGCTGTTATTTTTCCATCAAAATTCACATCACCCTTACGAGCTATAGCCTCAGAAGCGAGCACCTTTTCACTGCCTGTCTGCAATAAATAGTTTAATCCGCCTACAATCAATTCGGGTGGAATATCATTTTCTTCTTTCGCCATAACAGGAACAATGCATAACCCCATCATAACAATGCTCAGAATTAAACTGATTACTTTCTTCATAATTTTTAACTCCTTTTGTATTTAAAAAAGTCTTTCACTTATATAAACGTAAAAAGATGAAATCGGTCACAAATTATCTTAATATTGTTCCGCTTTGCTGTGATGCAGTTATATCAGAATTACGGTTGAAATATGCGTCATAAACCTCTCTTACATAGTTGCCCAAGCCTGATGAGTCCACATTTTCAATTGCAATGACAACTGCGATTTGCGGGTTATCAGCAGGTGCATAAGAAATCATAAAACCGTTTGTATATGCAACTGTTACGCCATCAACCTTTTTCTTTGCCTGCGCGGTACCTGTTTTTGATGCAACCTTATAGTCAAGACCCTTGAATGCAGCAAGAGAATTTGCCATTGAAATCATACCTGTTCTCACAGATGCAAAGTTTTCTGCTGATGCATTAACTTTATTGAGTACAACAGGCTCTGCTTCATATATAGTTTCTGAATAATCGTAAGATTTAATACTCTTTATAAAATGAGCCTTATATCTTGTTCCGCCGTTTGCAAGAGTTGCCACATAAGAGCAAAGCTGAATAGGAGTGAATAAGTTATCTGACTGACCGATAGCAGCCTGAACCGTATTACCAGGATACCAGATGCCACCTGCAGCCTCACGAGCTTCTTTACTTGCTGCCTGACCCTGTGCTTCCGTAAGCTCAACACCTGTTTTCTGTCCAAGGCCAAACATTGTAAAATACTCGTTTATTTTTCCGATTCCAAGCTGACGGCCAACCTCATAGAAATATGTGTTACAAGAATGTGTTATAGCCCTTGTAAGATTCATATAAGAATTGCCGTGATTACCAAGACCAACACAGTTAAGAGGCAAATCAGCAAAATAGTTATACTCAAGGTCGCAGAAAATTCCGTCTTCAGCAGTAAGGATGTTTTCCTCTAACCCTGCAAGACCAATAATAGGCTTTACAGTTGAACCCGGAGCATAAGTGCTTCGTAACGCTCTGTTCCATAACGGAGCAGAGTCATCTGTGTTAAGCTCAACTATGTTTTCCTTATATGTTTCAAGGTTATATGTGGGATATGTGGCACAAGCAAGAACGGAAAAATCACTTACATCCATTACAACCATACATCCTGCAGTATCCACACCCGAATTTTGCTTTGTACTGTTAATTTTTGATGACAAGATTTCCTGCACCTGTTTCTGTAACGGTGCGTTTATTGTAAGAATAACATTATTTCCGTTAACAGGCTTTGTTGTAACCTCTGTTGTTTTGCTTCCGTCAGCATTTGTAACAGTTGTAAGAATACCGTTTGTGCCGCGAAGCTCCTCTTCATAAGCACTTTCAATGCCGAACTTACCAAGCTTGTCCGTCATACCATAAGAACGGAGTTTAAGTAATGTTTTTTCTTCTTCAGTAAGGTTTTCATCACTTAGAGCCTCTTTGTATTCCTCGCTTTTTGCGGCATATTCCTCTGCATTAATATAATCATAATAACCGATTATATGTGGTGCAATTTCACCGTCGTAATACTCGCGATTAGTATCAACTCTTACCTCGATACCTTTATAAAATCTACTTTGCTCCTTGATAAGTGCTACTGTATCAGTCGGGACATCAGTAGCAATAGTATATGGATTATATTTTGAGAAATCGGCTGTTACCATTGCAACATAAACGGTCGCAAGCATAAGTGCATCTTCTTGTGAATATTCATGAAGCTCATAATATTCACACAAAGCATCAAAACAGTTCTCCGCAGTTGCATAAGAATTAAGATTAAGATAATCCTTTGCAAAAAGCTTGTTTTTTAATGACGATATACCATCTGTATATTTTAATACTCCGTCTTCAAGCACTATAAAATCAGCATAATTATACTCAATCTCATTTTCCTTGAAAAGCTTTAAAAGAGCAAGGAGAATTTCGTTTCTCTCCTCTTGCTTTGATGCACTTGGAAAAAATGATGCATCTATATAAACAGCATTAGACTGTGTGCTATAAACAAGAGGTTGTCCTGTTGAGTCAAGAATTTCACCCCGTATAGCCTTGATTTGCGTATTAGCAGATGAATAGTAAATATTCTGTGACGAATACTCATCTGCATCAATAACCTGAATTCTGAAAAGGTCGGCAATAAAAAGTGATATGACGAATAAGACAGCAACTACAAACGCCGTTGCTCTCATTTTAAAGCTGTATGTTCCCTTCACTTTATCGCCACCTTTCTTTTTCGTTTAACTTAAATTAATATTCTGTATAATCAAAAGAGAATTTTCTGTAAACTGTTCTTATAAGATAATACCACAATGGAGTGAGTATAAAAGAATAAAGTCCCATTGGGATATAATATCTTAAAAACATCTGTCCCGCACCGTCAATACCTCTTGCCGAAATGAAGAACAATACATAGGTAACAAGATAGAAAAACATAATACCTGAACACATTATGAAATAAGTAACAATGTTGTTTCGCAAGAATATTCGCAGCAAAACTCCGCAAACGGCACCGGCAACCATAAGATAAAGTGCAATATAGCCATCTGCCGTAACAGTTACTGTATCCCACAAAATTCCTGCAATAAGCCCTGCAGCAGCACCTACTATTTCGCCTTCAAACATAGCAATACAAACTGCAACAGGAATAAGAAGCAATGGTCTTACCTGTGCAATTTCAGGGAAAACGGGTACAACATTCTGCAGAAAATGTGCCAGAAGAATTATTAAAGCATACACTAAATATCGCTTTGTTTTTACTTTAGTCTGAACAGTCATAATCTTTTACTTTTCCTCGTAAGCAGTAATTATAAAGCAGTCATGTATTTCCTTTGCATTAACAACAGGCTGGACTATTGCATAAGATGAAAGGTCTGTTTCACTTTGTCCGACTGAAGAAACAGTACCGATAATCAAATCCTTAGGGAAAATTCCACCTGTACCTGAGGTACAGACAATTCCGCCTTCGGAAATTGCTGTTTCCGTATTAAGACCTGTAAGTTTACATTTTTCATCAACAGACAATTCGTAAGATGCAGAAACATATCCTAACTCACCTGTTCTGATTTCATAGGCAGCAATATTTACCGAAGGGTCAAAAACTGAACGAACAACACAAGAGGTCGCACTGACCTCAGTAACAACACCAATAAGATATTCACCTGAAATTACTGCATCATTTATTTTAACATTGTCTGCTGTTCCTCTATCAAGAGTGAATGAACCAAAAACATCTGCTGCATCTCTGCCGATAACGGTTGCATAAGTCCATGTGTAATCAGGATGCTTTTCACGGACCTGAAGAAATTCTTCATAAGTCTCAAGCTTCTTTTTTGTGTCCTCATAATCAACAAGCTGACTCTGATAATCAGCAACCTGCTGTTCAAGCTCAGCTACTCGTTCCTGATATGCCTTTGACGAAATAAATCCACCTGTTGCATCATCAAACTTTGCAGACAAGGTAGATGCCACATCCTGCAAAGGCGTTGTTATTATGCTTATAACATTTGTAAGCGGTGATGTTGAGTTTGACACAACAGTAGCTAAAACCGTTGCACTTAAAAGAATAATTGCAACAGATACCAAAACCTTAAATGTTGTGCTTTTAAAGAAATTGTTCATTTAAATCTCTCCGACAAAATTAAATGTTACCTTTTTCAAGGCACACACCCATACCTGTTGCCACACAATCCATAGGATATGGTGCTACGTGAACAGGAATCTTTGTTTTTTCTTCAATAAGCTTGTCAAGCTCACGAAGTAATGCTCCGCCACCGGTAAGCATAATACCGTTATCAACAATATCTGACAAAAGCTCAGGTGGTGTCTTTTCAAGAGTTGAACGGATAGCATCAATAATCTGTGAAATTGGTTCAGAAATTGCTTCACGCACATCCTCTGATGTAACTTCAATATTCTTCGGCAAACCGTCAACAAGGTTTCTGCCACGAACATCCATAGCACCTTCGCCATCATAACTCATTGCAGAACCGATTTTGATTTTAAGCTCTTCTGCAGTTCTTTCACCAATAAGAACATTATGCTTTTTGCGTATGTATTCGATAATCGCATCGTCAAAATCATCACCTGCAATACGGCTTGACTTTGCAGTAACAATATCACGGTACGAAATAACTGCAACTTCAGTTGTACCGCCACCGATATCAACAATCATGCTTCCTACTGCTTCAGTAACAGGAAGTCCGACGCCAATTGCAGCAGCCAACGGCTTATGAATAAGAGAAGCATATTTTGCACCTGCATCTCTTGCAGCATCGTGAACAGCCTTTCTTTCAACCTCTGTAATACCTGACGGAACGCAAATAAGAACTCTTGCTCTTACAAAAGGAGTCTTGTTGATTACCTTTTTAATGAATTCCTTAAGCATATCTGAAGTGATTTCCGAATTGATAATAACGCCGTCTTTTAAAGGCTTAACAGCAGAAATAGAACCTGGTGTTCTGCCTATCATATCCTTTGCTTCATTACCAACAGCAACAACTGAAGGTGGATTTGCTTTTTCATTTACCGCAACAACAGTAGGCTCACGAAGAACAATACCTTTTCCTTTAAGATAAACAATTGTGTTAGCAGTACCTAAATCAATACCGATATCCTGTGCAAATAGCATTTCAACATCTCCCAAAACCAAATATGTAATGTGAATTAAAATCAAATATAATCTATTTTATTATAACAAAAAAGTGGATACTATACAATACCCACAAAATAAAAATTAATACTATTTTCAAAAAAAGAAAGCGCCCATCCTATTGGACAGACGCTTTTTCTTATGTCGGCATTACCTATTTTTCCGGGCCGCTTCCAGCCAAGTATCTTCGGCGCGAATGAGCTTAACTACTGTGTTCGGGATGGGAACAGGTGGACCCTCATCGCAATCAACACCGACTCACGAAACACTTTATCTCGTGAACGCAAGAGATATTCTAACAGAACAATCAACAAAATGCAAGAGTTTTTTTCATATTTTTTCATTTTTTACATTTTTAACAAATACTCACTTAAAAAAACGCTCTAAAAAGTCAATTTAGCACAAAACTTAAAAGAAAACAGGACAAATTCGCCCTGTCTTCTCGCAAAAATTATTATCTGAATGCTTTTGATGTATCCAACATCACATATTCATATCCTTGTCTTGGCTCAACAACTGAATAAACAATTGTTGTTTCATCCACAAATGCAAGGTTTTCGTGCTTTGAGAAATTATCATCAACATATTTTGCATATTCGTTTTTCTCTAAATCAAAAATATGCACCTGATAATCTATTGCACTGTTTACTGTACCTAATACCACAAGATATTTTCCGTTACTGCTTACTGCCATCATTTCAGGATTAGACATTCCGTAGCCTGTAACAGTGATTTTTTCGCCTGTTTTTACATTGTAAAGAATACCGTTGTACTTATCAAGAAGATATTCATTATAATAGAGGTAACTTGTATTATTATCAAGAGAGAAAATAAGTTGCTCTTTACCATTGTCATTTCTGATAACATTAAAGTCTTTTTCTGTACTCTTAAGATAACTTACAGTATCACCATTTACATATACAAAGCTTCCTGCAACATCTGTCGCTAAACGAGATTCCTTATCATTAACCTTTAAATAAATATCCTTTTTGTTTGTAGTTGCATCATATTCTCTCGTTGTAAAGAATGGAATTTTACCATTAGCAGATGCATATCCCTCATCAGTAAGAATTGAATAATCTAATGAATACATACTGTTACCACTTGATATAAACCTTGTTGTTTCTCCTATTTCAAGGTCAACCACAAAGCTGTCATCCCATACATTACAGCTGCGTGAAATCGCTTCAGAATTAGTAGTTGCAAGTAAAAGTGCCTTACCATCTTCCTCATATCCCTTTGGAAGATTTACAAGCTTAAATACTATTGTGTCGTGAAGATAATTTCCCTGACTATCAGTTTTACGGAAAACTCCTGTACCAAACAGTTTGCCGTCTACCTCCACATAATCCACCTTTACAGACACTTTTTCACTTCTTATATCAACAATAGCATTCACCTTTTCCGTCTGTTGAATTGTCTTCATTCCTCTATCATCACATTGATAGTATGTAAGACCATAATCCGGTGAATATGCATAAAACACATTATCAATATCTGTTTGGATAAGATATCCTGAAGCGTCCTTACGCTGAATCTCAATTTCAGAAACACTTTCACTTGTTGTTACGCTGTTCTCCGTGTTCTGCCGGTCATTATTTCCCAACGGAATAAATTTTAAAACGATAAATGCAATAGTAAGTAATAGAGCAAGAATTATAAGAATAAAGGTTAAATGGTCCTTCATTGTCATTGGCTCAACAGATGTTTTTTCTGCCTGTTCCGCTGTTGACTCTTTAATCTTTTTTTCCTTTTTCTCTTTTTTCTTCTTTTTTAGTGTTGGTTCTTCTGTTATTTCAACAACAGACTCTACAATATTTTCTGCAACAGTTTCCTCAAATGGTGGAATTTCCTTAAATTCTTCCTGCTCCGTAACTGCTTCTGTCACTGTTTCCTCAAGAGTCACTTCAAACGGTAGATTTTCCTTAATTTCTTCCTGTTCTACTACTGTTTCTGTTGTTGTTTTAGTAACGGTTGCTTCAAATGGAGGAATTTCTTCGATTTCATCCACGGTTTCAGCTTCTGCTGTTTCCTCTGCAACAGTTTCAACCTGCGTTGGTTCTTCGCGGACAGCCTCTGCCTCTTCAAAGCTCAGGAGCAATTCAACTTCAGGTTCTTCTGCTGTTTTTTCTGTTTTCTCTTCAACAGGTTCTTCTTTTGGAGATGATATTACTCTTTGTCTTTTGTTAAGGAAAGCAAATCTTGCAAATTTCTTTTCAGACTCTTGTTCTTCGTTATCTTTTTCGTTTTCTTCTATTACTTGCTCTTCAGCCTTTTCTTCAATTTGCTCTTCTGCTTTCTCTTCAAAGTCATCAATAAGAACAATTTCTTCAGCAACATCTTCTGTTGTTTCCTCAGAATCATCCAACACAATTATAATTTCATCTGTTGGCTCTTTTGCTTCTTCAGGTATTTCTATTACTTCACCTGTCATTTCTTCCTGAACCGGTTGTTCTTCAGCAACTGTTTCAGTTTCTTCCTCAGCAGGAATTTCAATTTCTTTCTCTTTTTTTGCAAAAAGTGAGAAACCTTTTTTCTTTTTTTCAGCTTTTTGCTCTTCGACTATTTCCTCATTTTTGTCTTCTTCTGCATCATTAACAGAATCCTCAAAATCAACCACATCCTGTGATTCAGAATTCTCTGCTTCCTCTTTTTCAAGATTTTCTTCTTTTTTATTCTTCTTGTTTTTCTTCTTTTTCTTTTTTTCAGGTAAAATTTCTTCTTTTACCTCTTCCTTTGCGGGTTGAACATCTTCTTTTTCCTCAACCTCTTTTATTTCCTCATCTTCTTCATTTTCTATAGTTAAAGACTCTTCGTCAAAATCTTTTCTTCTTCTTAAAAATGACAAGCCTCTGAACAAAGCAGGTGCACGACGTTCTTCTTCGTATTCCTCATCGTATCCATCGATATCTGTCTCTTCTTCATCTTCCTCAAAAGCTAATGAAAAATCAACAAATTCAGGCTCCTCTTCTCTCATGAGCGAATGTTTTTTTGTTTCTTCATTGTCATTATCCAAGTTTCTATTAAAAAGGGTTTTTTCGTCTGCCAAAATAACACCTCCAAAAATCTATACTATATTATTATACAATCTTTCTCGTCATAATGCAATAAGAAAAACAGGAGCAGACCTCTCTGCTCCTGAAAAAATTTGTTTAGTTTTTGTTAAGTGCTGCAAAATTATCTTTATTTGAGTTATAAAGCTTCTTGAACACTGCAAAATTCTTATCATAAACTGCTTTGTTTTCTTTATTTGGAAGGTAAGTATTTACAGCAGGAATAAGTTTCTTTGCTTCTCCTACACTTGGAATGATACCTGCATTAACTGCAATAAGAACAGCTGCACCAACAGCACCAACGTTCTGCGGACTTGCAACAGTTTCAACCACCCTGCCTGTACAGTCAGCAAGAATCTGACTTGTAACTGCCGAAAGAGCACCACCACCGACAAAACGAATTGTGTTTGATGTCTTAATCTTCTTTTCCTGTGTTTCAAGGAACCAGCGAAGATGGAAGCAAACGCCTTCAACAACAGCTCTGATGAGTTCTGTTTTTCCGGTGTCAAGGCTTATGTTAAAGAACATACCTCTTGAATTAGGGTCTTCAAACGGACAACGGTTACCGTGAAGCCAAGGTGTAAAGATTACTCCGCCACTACCTGCAGGAATTGAATCAACAACAGCCATCATATAGTCGTAAAGGTTTGTATATACAACTTCCATATCAGCATTCTTATGCTTAAGGTCGTGTTGCTTATCAAGATAAATATCAATTTCATCAAGTGCTAAGTGGTCCTTAACCCATTCAACACACTTACCTGCAGTTTCAAGTTCTGCAAAGTAGTTGTAAATACCATCTGCAGCACCAACAACAGCAGCAATCATAGCACTTGCATCAACAATACTCTTGTCAACGACAGTTGAAACCCAACCTGATGTACCCTGATAAATATGAGTGTCACCAAGAGCAGTTGCACCTGCACCAACACCGATAA
The DNA here is from genome assembly GCA_937906895.1 of uncultured Clostridia bacterium. Taxonomy (GTDB): domain Bacteria; phylum Bacillota; class Clostridia; order Oscillospirales; family Acutalibacteraceae; genus Fimenecus. The sequence continues at coordinate 38,515 of CALCTT010000023.1, forward strand.
GTGTTGCATCACCGCCACCACCGAAAACTGCAATTCCGGGAACGAGGCCTAATTCTTCAGCCTGTTTTGCACGGAGAGTACCAACCTTTTCTGTGCAGTCAACAATCTTTGCAAGGTGGTCCATATTAACACCAAGAAGCTTGCAGATTGTCGGACTCCAACACTTCTTATTAATATCATATAACAACGCACCGAAAGCAGAGTCCTTTGTCATTACGAACTCGCCTGTCATTCTTGCAATAAGATATTCTTTAACATCAAGCCACTTATGTACTTTCTTAAAGTTTTCAGGCTCGTGTGCCTCTGTCCATTTGTATTTCCATACAGGGTCCTTAACACTTGCCGCAACAGCACCTGTTATCATAAGTGATGGTAAAAGCTTTGCAATATTAGCACCTGCAATCTGTGGTCCGTAAGCAATACCCTTTTTA
>CALCTT010000024.1 GCA_937906895.1 uncultured Clostridia bacterium
GCTTTTTTATTCCCCCGGTAGAACCGGGGGTTTTGTCTTTGCTGAAGACCAATAACTAACCCTGACTTGCAGTTCTGCAAATCAGGGTTTTCAATTTCTACTTTAATTCTACATAGTTTTTATTGAAAAAAAGTGATATTTTGATATAATCGATGTGAGGTGGTTATGTGAATAATTACAAATTTGGCAACTATGTTTGCAAATTGCGAGAAGAACATCAGATGACACAAGCAGACCTTGCACGGATGTTAGATATATCTGACAAAGCTGTATCAAAATGGGAAAATGGTCAAGCCTTTCCGCGAATTGAAACTTTTGAAAAATTAGCATCAGTATTAGATACAACGGTTGAAGATATTTTATCTGCAAGTAAAGATGGAATCACGAGAATTTGTATTGAAAATAGTTTCTGCGACTTTATGAAAATTGACATTAACGGTCAACTTTATTTCATACAAGCTGATGAATGTAAATGGGTTGAAATAACAACCGATACTGTCATTGCAAAAATAACAGGTGAAATGATTACAGATGATACCCTCTCTGCCATAGACGATGAATCAAATTCTTCAGATGTAAAATTAAAAGACCGAGTGATGCTTAAGCTGGCAAAAAAAGCCACGGAAGAATTGATTTCTTTATTTTTACAAGTTGATTGTACATATAAAATTTCAAACCTTATTCCAGACTCATTGATTACAATTCAACTTGACGAATTTGATTTAGGTGATAAAACCTTAATGCTTCAGGACTTTGAAATAATTTATCCTAAAATTATTTGTGGAGACAAAATGCAGGTTGAATTATTAAGCGCAAAAGGCAAAAACAGTAAAGAAGTTATAAAAAAATATAAAAAATTAGGTTTGGCATCAGATTTTGGCTTAGATTTTATTACAATGATTCTTGCTTATCCATTAAGAGGATTATATTTCAAACATCTTTGCAAACCAAATGTACTTAAGAAAAATATTCTCAACGCTGAACATCATAAAGAAAAATCTGTAAAGCGTAATAGCGGAAAGAAATTAGGTTGTTTGGGAACTGCCTTTATTACAATTGTTTTCGCAATTATTTTCATAATAGGCAGTACGATTATAGACAGTATATTTTTTGTTGATTCTAATCAACCATATCTCGTTGCGGCAGATTACTCGACTATTACATATAATGATGATGTTTATATTAGGATTGATGGATTACCCGAAGATGCTGAACCTGTAAAGTTTCTTGGTGCAACAATATGGGAAAAAACGCGAACAGATGGACTGTCCAATCTCGACCAATCACTTGAGGATAATATGGTACAGTTGTTTAAAGATGATAGTGGCAATAAATACCTTTGGTATGTAGAAAACTACACAGAATCAAGTGTTGTTCTTGAAGACAAAGAGTACGATGATTTTGACGAGCATTATGTATATGTTTGTGAAAATGTTGATTAAAATCAAAGGGTAAAACATGCTAACGGCGGGGTCAAGACTCCGCCCTACCTTTTATATAGATAATATACACTTTGAGTATGAAGGGTTCATTTTTTTGTGTTTCTGTATTTGAATATTACTCCTTTGGTTACACAAACTACTCAAAAGGAGTGTCAATATGAATGAGAATACAAATAATATAAACGGCAGTGAACTTGTTAAGAATACACTTGATGAAATCCCAAAAGCTAAAGAAAACGCAAAACACATTGTTGGACTTGTGAAAGAAAACGGACTCGTTACAGGTTATAAATTGTCTGACGATACAATTGTTGAAAAACCACAAGCAGTACAAATGGCAAAACAAGGCGAAATCGCAGATGTAGGTGTGGCTCACCGTGGTGACAACGAATACCTGAAATCAATCCCCAATGATAAAGAAAACGACAACCTTGGAAATTTGCCTTCAGTAACAACAGAATAAATCAATACAGGAAACAAACTTCCTAAAAAACAACAGGCGAGGTCCAATGACCTCGCCAAATTTCATTTATATGTTAATTACACATTTTCTGCTACCATTTTCAAAATAATACGTGCGTCGGATGCTGTGAGTGCATCGTCACAGTTCATATCACCGTTCATAAGCTGTTCTTCTGTTGCACAGTAAATCCCTGCAGTTGCCTTTAAGATAAGCATTGCATCAACGGCAGAAACGCTTCCGTCACCTGTTACATCACCACTTCCGCAGGTATATGGCATAAGTTGTGGAATTTCTGTATTGTAATACATAAACTGCGGGTACTGTGGATTCGATTCAACAGTATATTGTTCATTTGCCGTGAGCAACCACATATAGAAATCGCAAGTGCCGTCGTTATGGTTATAGGCAATATGTCCCCAGTTCTTTGTAATCCAAGTCTGCATTGGTGCCTGTGCAGTTGAAACGTCAACAACATTATCAGGAGAAATCATATCCTTACCGTTGTTCACAGCTTGAACATAATCTTTGCCAAGAGTTTCACCCATATCAGCAACTGTTGCAAAACCACTTGTGTTATATGTTTCAATAACTCCGTCTGAATTCCAACGGGCAGTTTTTGTTACAGGAGCAATAAATTTATTATAGTTTGAAACACAGAAATAGTTTACATCATCGCTCTCAACCATTTCCTTAACTCTTTGTGTTGTCTTGCTAGCAACTTTTTCGTAATAATCATTCACAAATTTTAAAAGCTCAGGCCCTGCATCAGGGAGCATCATATCTATTGCTTCTTCAAAATGATATTCAGGGATGAAGCACCAGAATGATGGAAGATAGCCAAAAACAGGAATAAGAATTTCCTTGTATATTCTGTCACCTGCAATCTCGAAAAGGTAATTTGCAATATTTGCAAGGTCTTTAAAAAGCGGAATGTGAGGAATAAGTGAAGCGTATTCAGCATTTCCGTAAATGCTCTGTGCAATAAGCCCGCCAAGAGCAGGACCGTCGATTTCTGGATTTCCTATGAACAACTGACCGAGCATTTCAAGTCCGTTGAAAGCTGAATTTGCCATAACGAGATTGTGAACATCCTCGTAGCCGTAAAGTGCTAAATATGTATTTGTCATACATCCGCCCATACTTTCGGCACAGATAGACACTTTATCGTGACCTGATTTCATTTTTACTTCCTGAATGAACTCATTAAGGTCTTTTGCAATTTCAAAAGGATTTGCTGTCCAGTCATAAATGAAAAGGTATGAATGCTTTTCACCCAAATCATTGTATGCAGCCTGTGAAAGTGTAGTTTCTGAGCCTGCATCATCACTTGTCATATCCTTATATGTTTCAACAGGGTCACTTGTATAACCTTCAACAGTAACTACTGAGTCGCGATTAAGGTTGTTATCATAAGATACCGGAGCGAAAATTGCCGTCACGGCAGAATCCAACGCTTCAACAAGAGTGTCCACATTCATTGTCACAAGAAATTCTGCAAGCTTTGGTACAGCAGGTAAAATTCCGTTTACGATATTTTCAGCTGAAAATACTTCGTTACCTTCACCGTCATAAAGAGTTTCACCGATACCTCTTACCTGAACAACAGGAGCAGTACCGCAATCACATTTCTTTTCTATAGCAAAAGCAGGTACTAAAGCAGTGAAAAGAAGCGTTATTGATAAAATAAAACATAAAATCTTTTTCATAAAATCCCCTCCAGATTTATTTCTGGAGTTATTTTATCACAGAATTTTCCTGTTTACAACAATCAGAACACACTTTCGATAACTTTTTCTGATATTTCAGGTGAATACTGCCACACATTTATATGGTCACCGTCATAAAAATACTTTACAGGTTGAGGCTCTGATTTTTCAGGAAAACTATCAACAATTGATAATTTAATTTTCATTTTTTCAGGATTAATGCTTTTTATGTAAACGCTTGCAGAATCACCCTCATGAACATCACAGGAATATTCAGCAAGACCTGCAAGATTTGGAGATAATTCAATAAAAACACCGTATTTTTCTATTGAACGTACTATTCCGCCGACTGTCTGCCCTGCCTTGAATTTTTCTACATTTTCATTCCAAGTACCAAGCAGTTCTTTATGCGAAAGTGTCACTCTGCCAAATTCATCAATGTTTTTAACAACTGCTTTAACCATAGTATTTACAGTAAATCTAACATCAGGATGAGGAATACGGGACACAGAAATACTGTCGATTGGTAAAAGTGCAGAAATTCCGCAGCCTATATCACAAAATGAACCAAAGGACTCGTTATGTGTAATTCTTGCATCGATTATATCTCCGGGAGAAAGAGTTTTTATGTATTCCTCTGCACATTCTTCTTGTACCCTTCTGCGACTTAAAACAGCAGTACGGACACCTGTTTCATCATCCATAAAATCTATAATTTTAAATACAACGGGTTTATTTACCCTTGAAATTATTGCTATATCACGAACACTTCCGTCGGCAATTCCTATTGCACATTCTTCTCTCGGAATAATACCCTGAATTACACCTAAATCTACATAAAGATTATGGTCACGGTCACACATTGTTGCCTTTGCCTCTAAAATCTTTTCAGAGAAAAAGCATTCACGAAGACTGCTTATTGACTCCATATAATTTCTGTTCTGACGACTTTCATAAATAACTCCCTCAGGATAGTATTTTTTCATATATCTCACCTTCCTGTAACCGTAAAAGATTACATTTTTTCAAATTAATATATAAATATGAGATAAATGTCCGGTTAAGAATTAAAAATAGGTATTTTATTTTTATAACTTTTGTGGTAATATGTAATGTAATATATTTTGAGGTAGTTTTTATGGATATTAAAGTAAACGATATTCTTGAAATGAAAAAGGCACATCCTTGCGGTAACAAACAGTTTTTAGTGCTTCGTGCAGGTATGGATTTCCGTATCCGTTGCACAAATTGCGACCGTGAGGTTATGGTGCCGAGAGTAAAAATTGAAAAGAATATTAAAAAGGTAATTCGAGAGGAAACTGAAAATGTTTGATAAGTTATTAGGTATTGAAGAAAGATTTGAAAGTGTCAATGAACAGCTTTGCGACCCTGCAACTGTCAGTGACCAACAGTTATATACAAAGTTAATGAAAGAGTTAAAGCAGTTGACTCCTGTTGTTGAAAAATTCCGTGAATATAAAGGATACAAGGATACCTTTGAGGAATCAAAAATGCTCCTCGACGAAGGCGGAATGGATAAAGACTTTAAGGAAATGGTGCAGGAAGAATTTGAAACTGCAAAGGAACAGCTTGAAGTAACCTGGGAAGAACTGAAAATTCTCCTTTTACCTCGTGACCCTAATGATGACCGAAGCGTTATTATTGAAATCCGTGGTGGTGCAGGTGGTGAAGAAGCAGCGCTTTTTGCAAATTCACTTTTCAGAATGTACACAATGTACGCTGAAGCTCGTGGTTGGAAAATGGAAATTCTCAGCGAAAACCCAACTGAGCTTGGTGGCTACAAAGAAGTAATCTTCTCCGTTGACGGTGATGGTGCATATTCAAGATTTAAGTTTGAAAGTGGTGTTCACAGAGTTCAGCGTGTTCCTGAGACCGAAAGTCAGGGCAGAATTCAGACTTCAACTGTTACTGTTGCCGTTCTTCCTGAAGCAGAGGACGTTGACTTTGAACTGAACCCTGCTGATTTGCAGATTGATGTTTTCCGTTCAAGCGGTGCAGGTGGACAAAAGGTTAATAAGACTTCATCTGCTATCCGTGTTACTCATATCCCTACAGGTATGGTTGTTGAATGTCAGGATGAAAGAAGTCAGCACAAGAATAAAGACAAAGCACTTAAAGTTCTCCGTTCACGACTTCTTGAAATTGAACAGGCAAAGCACGACGCTGAAATTGCAGGTCAGAGAAAGAGTCAGGTTGGTACAGGCGACAGAAGTGAACGAATCAGAACATACAATTTCCCACAAGGTCGTGTAAGTGACCACAGAATCGGTCTTACTCTTTACAAAATCGAGCAGATTATGAACGGTGACCTTGACGAAATAATTGACGCACTTATCACTGCAGATACTGCAGAAAAACTTAAAGCAAACGAGTAATTTTTTATGAAAACAGAAGTAATTAATATTACAACTGAATATGAAAGAGCGTTAACTGAAGCAAAAAGGCTTATTAATGACGGTGAAGTCGTGGGAATTCCAACTGAAACTGTTTATGGTTTAGGTGCAAATGCACTCAATGAAGATGCAGTTAAGAAAATCTTCGTTGCAAAAGGACGACCAAGTGATAATCCGCTTATTGTTCATATTGCCAAGTTCGAGGATTTGAAGCCACTTGTCAAGGAAATCCCTGAAAAAGTGAAGATTATGGCTGAAAAATTCTGGCCTGCTCCTCTTACAATGATTATGAAAAAGAGTGACAAAGTGTCAGATGTTGTATCGGGTAATCTCCCGACAGTTGCTGTGAGAATGCCAAAGAGTGACTATGCAAGAGCTATAATCGAGAGTTGTGGTTGTCCTATTGCAGCACCGTCAGCAAATCTTTCAGGTAGTCCAAGTCCTACAAATGCTAAATATGTTTATGACGATATGAATGGTAGAATTCCGCTTATTATTGACGGTGGAAACTGTGAAATCGGTGTCGAATCAACTGTAATTTCATTTGCTGAAGAACCACCAAGACTGCTTCGACCGGGTGGCGTAACTCTTGAAGAAATGACTGAACTTATCGGCGAAATCGTGGTTGACGATGCAGTTTTAAATAAATTAGAAGAAGGTGCTGTTGCATCATCACCGGGTATGAAATACAAGCATTATGCTCCAAGTGCTGACATAACAATAATCAAAAGTGACTTTGACACTTTCAAAAAACTTTGTGAAAGTGAAGAAACTGTTACTGCATTGGTGTTTGACGGTGAAGAAAATGAACTTTCCTGTCCTGCAATTTCTTATGGTGATAAAAACGACGGTTATAGCCAGAGTGCAAGACTTTTTGATGCGTTGCGTGAATTAGACGAAATAAATGCCCGAAAAGTTTACGCCCGTTGTCCCGACACAAAGGGTATGGGTCTGGCAGTATATAACCGATTAATCCGTGCCGCAGGATTTAAAATAAAAGTGATATAGTTTTGTAGGGGCGATTCATGAATCGCCCGTGATATAATGAAATGAACAAAAATGAATTACCAAAACGAAAAAATTTAAGATTACAGAATTATGATTACAGTAGTAATGGATTGTATTTTGTAACAATTTGTATAAAGGATAAAAAGCCAATATTATCAAAAATTGTAGGGGACGATGCCCACATCGTCCCGAAAAAGATTGTATTAAAACCATATGGAATTGTGGTTGACAAATATATAAGACGAATAAATGATGTTTATGATAATATATCGGTTGAAAATTATATAATTATGCCCAACCACATTCATTTGCTACTGGTTATTGACAGATACACACCAAACGGGACGATGTGGGCATCGTCCCCTACGAAAGTGGAAACCGTAGTTCGTTCACTCAAAACAATGGTTACAAAAGAAATTGGGTTTTCAATGTGGCAAAGGTCATATAACGATGAAATAATCAAGAATGAAAAACATTTTCAATATGTTTGGAACTACATTGAATACAATGCGTTGAAGGAATATGGCACAAAGGAAGAAAACGTATGAAAATAATCGGTCTTACGGGACTTACGGGTGCGGGCAAAAGCACCGTCGCACAAAAGTTAATGGCTTATGGTTGTTATCACATTGATGCTGACAAAGTGGCAAAAGATGTAATAAACAACAGCGAAGATGTCAAAAATAAATTAAAAGAGCGTTTTGGTGACGATGTGATTAATGCAGACGGTACGACCAACCGACCGATTTTAGCAAGTCGTGCTTTTGCAGACACTGACAGCACAAATGCTTTAAATGCGATTACTCATCCTGCAGTAACTGAGGAGATTCAATCCATTATAAAGGATATGGAAGAAGTCGGTTATCGTGGTGTGATTATTGATGCTATTGCACTTTTTGAAAGTGGTGTGGATAAGCTCTGCGACTTTACCGTTGCAGTTGTAGCACCCATGGACATTCGTCTTGAGCGTATAATGAAAAGAGATAACATTACACAGGAAAAGGCACTCGAGAGAATCAATGCACAAAAGGATGAAAAATTCTTTACTGAGAAAGCTGATTTTGTATTGTGGAATTATCCACCTTATGATATAAATGTAGAAATAAAACCAATCGTATTACAGCTTGGATTATAACCGAAAGGAGAAAATACTATGGATATTAATGAAATGAAAAAAGAGCTTTTCTATGAGCCAAAACACGCTATGGAAACTGTTGACGAAGCAGTTGTGAAATCTGCTGACGATTTTTGTGAGGGATATAAAAAATATCTCGACTTTGCAAAAATTGAACGTGAATCAGTTGAATTTTTCGTTGCAGAGGCTGAAAAAAGAGGTTATGAGGAATTTGACAGCACAAAGAAATACAATGCCGGTGATAAGGTGTATTACAACAATCGTGGTAAGGCAATTATCCTTTGTGTAATCGGTAAAAAGGACATTAGTGAAGGCGTTAAAATTTCTGCTGCACATATCGACTCACCTCGTCTTGACTTAAAACCAAACCCACTTTATGAGGACTCTAATCTTGCATATTTCAAGACACATTATTACGGTGGAATCAAGAAATATCAATGGACTGCTATTCCGTTGGCACTTCACGGTGTTGTTGTTAAAGCAAACGGTGAAAGCGTAAAAGTCAATGTTGGTGAAGATGACAATGACCCGCAATTCTGCGTTACTGACCTTCTTCCGCATCTTGCACAGGACCAGATGAAGCAGACAATGAGTGAGGGTATCAAGGGCGAACAGCTTAACATTCTTATCGGCTCAAGACCGTTCTCAAAGGATGAGGGTGCTGACAAAGTTAAGCTCAACATCATCAAGATTCTCAATGAAAAATACGGAATTACTGAGGGTGACTTCTTAAGTGCAGAGCTTGAACTTGTCCCTGCATATAAAGCTCGTGACATCGGCTTTGACAGAAGCCTTATCGGTGCTTACGGTCACGATGACAAGGTTTGTGCTTATCCTGCTGCTCAGGCAATTTTCAATGTGGAAAACCCTGAATACACTTGTCTTACAGTTCTTACTGACAAGGAAGAAATCGGTTCTGACGGTAACACAGGTCTTAACTCATCATATATGAAGTATTTCATTTCCGATTTGGCAAAAATGGGCGGTGCTGAACCTTGGAGAGTGCTTTCAAAGTCCGAATGTCTTTCTGCTGATGTTAATGCAGCATTTGACCCCACATTCCCTGAAGTAAGTGAGAGAAAGAACTGCTCATTCGTAAATAACGGTGTTGTAATCACAAAATATACAGGCTCACGTGGTAAGAGTGGAACATCTGACGCATCTGCTGAATATATGGGTAAAATCCGCAGAATGCTCAATGCAAATGATGTTGTATGGCAGATTGGTGAACTCGGTAAAGTTGATGCAGGCGGTGGCGGAACAGTTGCTATGTATGTTGCTAACCTTGACATTGACACAATCGACCTTGGTGTTCCCGTACTTTCAATGCACGCTCCTTTGGAAGTAGTTTCAAAGCTTGATGTATATATGGCATACAGAGCATTTAAAGTATTTTTTGAACAAAAATAAAAAAAGTGTAAAACGGAAAATGTAAAATGGAAAGTTGATGGCGAGAAAATTGTTTTCTCGCCGTTTTTATCATTTTCCACTTTTCACTTTCAATTTTACACTTATAACAGTATCGGTTGAGGTTGCTGTTTAGTAGCAAGAACTTCACGGACTGTATCAGGAATATATTTAAAATCTGCCACAATGGAATTAGGCTTATTTATATAATCGTCCTGCTCCATTGGGACAAAATAGATGTTTTTACTGTTCATGAGTGTTCCTATGTTTCTTGCAGATGTGCCGAGGGCATCGTTCGTTGAAACTGCGATTATAACAGGACGCTGGTTCCTTAAATGTGCTTTTGTGGCTAATGTAACAGATGTGTCACTTATTCCGTTAGCAAGTTTACCGATGGTGTTGCCCGTACATGGAGCAATCACTAAAACATCAAGCATCTCTTTGGGACCGATTGGTTCTGCACCTGAAACTGTATAAATTATATTTTCCTTACATATTTCTTCAATTTGCTGATTAAAATCCCTTGCTTTTCCAAATCTTGTATCTGTTGTATATGCTGTATGTGACATAATGGGAATTACACGGTATCCCTCATCAACTAATCTTTTTATTTGTGGGATTACCTTTTTAAATGTGCAGAACGAACCGCAAAGTGCAAATCCCACAGTTTCTTTGCTCAATTTTTACTCCTCCTTACGCAAGGTATTGCATATTTTATTTCCTATTATCTCCCCTGCAGTTTTTGGTGTATATTTACCGGGCAATCCGAAGGCTTTTACCACATCTATCGAATATTTTCGTGCCATATCAAAATCAAGTCCGTAAGGTGCAGAGGCAAGCTCGATTATTTTAGAATTTTTATTCATATTCTTTATAATGTCTTCATTTATAATCTGTGATGGTACAGTGTTAATTACAATATCGAACTTATCGGCAAAGCTTGGAAGTTCTGCCAATGGCTCTGCCTTGCACCCCTTAATCATAGCATCGTCACGTTGAGAGCTGTTTCTTGCAAAAACAGTAACATCGCAAGACAGTGATGTAAGCAATGATGCCGTTTCCTTTGCAACTCTTCCATAACCTGTAATTGCGTATTTACCTAAAGGTAAGGCAAAATCAATATGCTCAAGGAGTATCTTCAATGTTCCAAAGGCTGTAAGCACTGCATTTTTCTCAATGAACTCATTGTCATAATAATCAACAAAGGGTATTTCTGTTTCTCGAAGTCGTGAAAGTAACTCTCCTTTGATAATTCCACCGAAAACAAGATTGTTTTTACCTAAAAGCGCCATAAGTCTTTCAATAGAAATTTCTCTTTTTGAAAAAGGCATAACTATTGTTTTGTCATTTCGTGTTGCAGGTAAAGGCAGAATAACAACCGAGTCCTCACCTATCATACCTTTAAGCTTATCTGTGTCGTCGTCCCAATCGAAAAGTCCGTAAGAGGAAATATCATAGCCTTTTTCATTAAGATATTCTTTAAGGTATCTTTGTCTTTTATCTCCACCTATTATGACTATGTTTCGCATATTGAACAACTCCTTACATATCACTTTTGTGAGTGAATAGTAGGGGACGTCGACTCGGCGTCCCATCCTTAGTCTTCTGCACGCATAATTCGGGCTGCCGGGGTCGTCAGCCCCTACAAGCTGAAATGCATTTTAACATCTCTGCTCTTATTTCCATCTTATGTTTTTATAAAAATTTGGTGATTAGGGGTTTAAATTTTTATGAAAATACAATATAATAATATGCGGTGATAAATATGAAAGACATTTCAAAAGTTTTAAAAACTGTAAAAACAATACATTTTATCGGTATCGGCGGTAGCGGTATGTGTCCGCTTGCCGAAATTCTCCATAGTAAAGGATATACTCTCCAGGGCTCTGACAACAATGAAAGTACAATTGTTGAGAGAATCCGTAAAATGGGAATTAAGGTTATGATGGGACAGCGTGCCGAGAATATTGAAGGTGCTGAAATGGTTGTATATTCTGCTGCTATTTCAAAGGAGAATCCCGAACTTAAAGCGGCATTGGAAAGTGGTATTCCAACATTCCAGAGAGCAGAGTTATTAGGTGAAGTTTCTCGACAGTTCAGTAATTGTATCGGCATTTGCGGTACTCACGGAAAGACAACTGTTACATCTTTAACTGTACAGACAATGCTCGGCGCAGGTCTTGACCCGTCTGCAGTTATCGGTGGTAAATTACCGCTTACAAACAGTTACGGTCGTGTTGGCAATACTGAAACTATAGTTATGGAGTCCTGTGAATATCAGGATACTTTTCTTAAAATGAGTCCTGATGTTGCAGTTATTCTCAATATTGACGAGGACCACCTTGAATACTTCAAAACAATGGATAATCTTATCCTGAGTTTCACTAAATTTGCTGAATCTGCAACAAAAGCAATTATTTACAACGGTGACGATGAAAATACCCTTAAAGCCATTAAGAACATTAAGGGTAAAGAAATGATTTCATTCGGTTTTAGTGACAAAAATGATTACTATGCTGAAAATATCGAAGAATACAAGGGTGCGTTTACAAAATTTGATGTGATGTACAAAGGTGAAAAGTTAGGTAATGTTGGGCTTTCTATTCCCGGTATTCACAATGTGCTCAATGCTCTTTCTGCTATTGCATCTGCAATTTACTCAGGTGCGAAATTTGAGGATTGTATTAAAGGATTGCAGGAATTCAAGGGTGCAGGTCGCCGTTTTGAAGATTTGGGAACATATAACGGAATCGATTTCATTGATGACTACGCTCACCACCCTGCTGAACTTAAAGTTACACTTGAGGCTGCTATGAAAATGGGTTACAACACAGTATGGGCCGTTTTTCAGCCGTTCACATATTCAAGAACTGCTATGCATTTTGACGAATTTGTTGATGTACTCCAAATTCCTGACAGATGCGTTATGACGGAAATTATGGGTTCTCGTGAAATTAATACTTATGATATTTATACATCACAATTAGCTGAAAAAATTCCAAATTCCGTATGGTTCAACACTCAGGAAGAAGTTGCCGAATACGTTGTTAAAAATGCAAAAGCAGGAGATTTAGTCCTCACAATGGGTTGTGGCGACATTTACAAATCTGCATTTATGATGATTGAGAGACTTAAAAATGGTACAGTTTAATAACAGTTGGGACATTCTTTTAAAAGACGAGTTTAAAAAACCTTATTATCTGAATTTAAGAAAATTTCTCGTTCAGGAATATAAGACACAAACCATATATCCTAATATGAACAATATCTTCAATGCCCTTAAATATACTGATTATAAGGATGTTAAGGTCGTGATTTTAGGACAAGACCCATATCATCAGCCGAATCAGGCTCACGGGCTTTGCTTTTCCGTATTAAAAGGTGTTAATCCCCCACCGTCTTTACAAAATATGTATAAGGAAATTCACGCTGAATACGGATATCCGATTCCAAATCACGGCGAGCTTACATATTGGGCAAAACAGGGTGTTCTTATGATGAACACGGTTTTAACTGTAAGAGAAAGTCAGCCAAACAGCCATAAGGGAATGGGTTGGGAAATATTTACAGACAATGTGATTTCATTACTGAACCAAAGACCTGAACCAATGGTATTTCTCCTTTGGGGTGCAAACGCAAGAGCAAAAACGAAAATTATTACAAACCCAAATCACCTTGTTTTGGAGTCGGCACATCCGAGCCCATTGTCGGCATATAACGGTTTTTTCGGTAACGGACATTTCAAAAAGGCAAACGAATTTCTTCGTTCCCGTGGTATGTCGGAAATTGATTGGAGAATACTGTAACGAATTGATATGCTTGACTTTTACAAGCCAAGATGATATTATTATTTGGCAATTTTAAATAAGCGGACGTGGCGGAATTGGCAGACGCGCAGGTCTCAGACTCCTGTGGATATTGCTTCCTTGTGGGTTCAACTCCCATCGTCCGCACCAAAAAAAGGGGTTACACTCAAGTAGCCTCTATTTTTATTTACAGAAAAACTTTTGGGAGTTGAACCCGTGAGGGTCTGAGCGTTAAGAAAACAGTCCTGTGGACTGTTTTTAGCGAAGAGTAAAATGCGAATACCTCATTCGCATTTTAAGTTTAGCATCTGAGCGTTAAGAAAACAGTCCGGTGGACTGTTTTTAGCGAAGAGTAAAATGCGAATACCTCATTCGCATTGTGTATTTAGCATTCAACTCCCATCGTCCGCACCAAAAAAAGAGGTTACACTCAAGTAACCTCTTTTTCTTCTATGAAAATTATTTATTCCAATTCTTTAATCTTTCGCTTGCAAGCCATGCAGCACCGAGCATACCTGCCTTATTGCGAAGCTGTGCTTTCACGATTCTTACATGTTTGTAATTATCCTCAAGCTGTGCCTGAACTTTTTCGTTAATATCTTTAATAAGCATATCCTCTGACATAATACCACCACCGAGGACAATAAGGCTTGGATTGAAAATATAGCAAAGATTACGAAGTCCTAATGCGATTTCATCTTCCCAATTATTGATTTCTTCGATAATGATAGGATTTTTAAGATTATCAGGCTCAAAAATTTCACGACCATTCATAGGCTTACCCATACGCTCTGAAACTGATGTTGTGAAAACACGACATGCAGCATAAGCTTCATAACAGCCGATTCGACCGCATGTACAAGGTCTTCCGTCCTTATGAGTTGCCATGTGACCCATTTCGCCACCTGCATATCTTGAACCACGATAAACGTCACCGTTAATGTAAATACAACCGCCGACACCTGTACCGTAAGTAAGGCAAAGGAAATCCTTTTCACCCTGAGCCGCACCAAAATGAGCCTCACCGATAGCAGCACAGTTTACGTCGTTATCAACTGCAACAGGCACACCGAATTCTTTTTCAAAAACACGAAGACAAGTGTGGTTGTAATTAGGAATATTACCTACACCATCGTTAATTGTTCCTGTTTCAATATCCACCTGACCTGCTGTTGAAATGCCAATAGCGTCATACTGTCCTTCATACTCCTTAAGCTTTGCTTCCATAGCACGAAGTACCATGTTGTCAGTATCCTTGTATGTGTTTGTTGGAAATTCCTCTGAAAAAAGAACGTTGAAGTTTTCATCAACCAAACCGAATTTAATCGCTGTACCACCAACGTCAAAAGCTATAATTTTCATAATTCCGTCTCCTTATTGTTCAATACATTTTATTCTGCATATATATTCTATTTTATTATATAGTATTTTTCTTGCTTTTACAATAAGAAAAGGAAAAAAGTTATTGAAATATAACACACTAAATGATAAAATTTAAATGTTGATATAAAATTTATGAGGTGTTTTTTAATGCAGTTTACTAAAACAACAAAGACTATTGCAAGTCTTATCCTTTCTATTCTTCTTGTTTTCTCTGTTGTTCCTACCGCTTTTGCAGCAGAACAATTTGATGAAAAAAGTATTCCTTATGAAGAGCTATTGGATGCGGGATATGAAAAAGAAGAAATCGACAAAGCTGCTGAAATGATGAATGCTTATGCACAATCTCTTCCTGAATATGAAGAAAAATCAGGAACTGACACACAAATCGTTGCTAATCTTTCAGTTGTAACACGAGTAGAGGGCTTTGGTCACGCTTGGATTTATGTTGAAAATCTTACAGACGAGCCTTTACAGGTAGGACATTATACACTTCCTGCAAATGAAGGTGTATCAGTAGGTCTTTTCTCATTTACCTGTGATGATGGTATCGGCATTTATTACAATGTTGAGTCATACTGTTGTAACGTTCACGGCGGTGATGGTCTTGTTTCAATTACAACAGACCTTGATGAAGGTGAATTGAATAAGCTCAGTAAAAAGCTTCTCGATTATCCTAATCATTGGGACCCATTTTTCAATTGTATGTATTTTGCTTTCTCAATGTGGAATTCTGTTTCCGGAAGAAAGGTCATTCCACTTGTAATTCCCGCATTCGGTCAATTACAGCTTCGTATGCACGGTGGTAAAGAAAATAACCTCCAGATGTATTGTCCAAGACCTGACCAGGTGTTAAGACTTGAAGGCAAATTCGGTAAACCGAAAGTCCTTGTTCCTGTCAGTGCAAGTTCAATCGACCAAGAAATCGGCGGATAATTCCAAATATTATACTTTATGAGGGCGGTTTTAAACCGTCCTTTTTCTATACTGCCAAATTTAAGGGTGTTTTTTTGTACAATATGTTAAATTTTAATTTTACTCTTGTATATTTTCTTGAAATAGTGTAAAATATATGCGTTAATGTGAAGAAGTATGTTAAGTATCACATATTTTTTCACTTGAAAACTCAAAAATGTTCGAAAAGGTGGTTTTTCCCATGGAAAACAACAACAAAACTCAGGCAGAGCTTTATCGTGAGGAACGAAAAGAAAGACTCGCTAAGGCTGCTGCAAAAAATGCAAAAAGAAGTCCAAAAAGCGTTAAAGCTTCAAAGACAGCTAAAAAAGTAATTTCTATTGTGCTTGCAGTTGTTATTGCTTTAGGTGCTGTTGCAGGTGTACTTAACTTCTTTGATGTACCACAGAAAGCAGTTAAGATTTCTATTGACGGTATTGAAAGCAAAATTTCACTTGCTGAAATCAACTATTTTTATTTTCAGACTTGGACACAGTCATACAGCAATACTATGCAGTATGAACAGTATGGTATGGAAACAGGTTTTGACTACACAATAACTCCTGATAAACAGGAATACAAAGAAGAACACGTTCAATATGCCGGTATCTCAATGGAAGAATTAGGCGACATTGAAAATCCAACATGGCAGGATGTATTTACATATTCTGCTGTTACACAGCTTGTTTACATCAAGTATGGTGCAGAAAAAGCTGAAGAAGCAGGTCTTAAGCTTACAGAAGCTGAGGAAAAAGAAATTGACCAGCAGCTTGATGAAATCCGTAATACAGCTAAAAGCAATGACTATTCTGTTGACAGATGGCTTCGTTTACAGCTTGGCTACGGTGTTACAGAAAAGATGATTAAGAACATCACTGCTCAGTCATATCTTGCTGAAAAGTACTATGAAAAAGTTACTGAAGATACAAGAAATGCAGTTACTGACGAAATGATTAACGAAGAATATGCAGCAAACAAAGATAATTATGACATTGTTGACCTTCGCGTTTATGCATTCGCAGCTGATTTAGGTAGTAACCACAAACATGAAGAAGGCGAAGACCACGAGAAGGAACATGAGGAAGCAGAAGCAAAGGCAAAAGCTGAAGCTGAAGCATTCATCAAGGATGTAACTGATGAAAAATCATTTATTGATGCTGCAAAGTCTGCAATCTTATCAAAAGATAATAAGAGCACAAAAGACCCTGACGGCACAACTCTTGTTGAAGACAAAACTTATGCTGAAATTACCGCATCATATAGTGAAGAACTTTCAAAATGGGCTTATGACGATGCAAGAAAAGCAGGTGATGTTGCAGTTGTTGATGGTGGTAACGGTGAGTTCTATGCAGTAATGATGAAAACTCTTCCTGCTAAAGACACATCAAGCTACTCAAGTGATATCAGACACATTCTCATTCAGTTCCCTGAAAAGAATACTGACGGAACAGCAACAGAAGTTACAGATGAAGATGGTAAGAAAACAACTAATGTAACTGATGAAACAAAGAAAGAAACAAAGGCTAAGGCTCAGGCAATTCTTGATGAATACCTTAAGAACCCAACAGAAGACAACTTCGCAGCTCTTGCTAAAGAAAAGACAGAAGACCCGGGTTCAAAGGATAATGGCGGTCTTTACGAAGGCGTTATGAACGATGGTAAGTATGTTAAGGCATTTACAGACTGGTCAATCGACGCTGCTCGTAAACCAGGTGATACAGGTATCGTTGAAACTGAATACGGCTACCACATTATGTACTATGTTAAGTCAACAGGTACAAAGTGGGAAACAGCTATTGTAACAGCTCTCGCAGGTGCTGAAATCGAAGAAACAGTTGCTAATGTTATTGATGAAACTGCTAAGGCTATCGACATCGATTCATTCTTCATCAACTGGACTCTCAAGAGAGAAAATAAACATATTGCAAATATTATCGTTAATAACCTTGGTACAAGCCACGCAGGTCATAACCACTAATTAAATAAAAGTATTCCCCCGTAATCAATGTGATTACAGGGGATATTTTTTTGCCTGAATATTAAATTATTTCTTTTTTGTAATTAACTTATACGCTCCGTAAACTGCAGTTGCAGCGGCAACTACCGGAAGCACTTTTTTCTTTGCAATATCCTTTACAGCGTCAACACTTGTTGGTGCATAGGTGTAAAAGCCGTGCTTCAATTTATTACCCACATCAAAGCTTTCAAGGTCTTCGACAGTAAGTGTTGTTGAAGTAAAATCTACAGGATTATTCTCATCGAAATCAATGAGTCTTACTCCCCTTTTCTTTCCCGGACCATAAACATTAAATCCGCAACCTTGAGTGTAACCCATTTTCATTCCTTCATATTCACCGATAAATGAATTATTATGGTCGTGACCGAAAAGCATTAAGAACACATCACCTTTTTCGTTCATCACACTGAATTGTCCACCATTTTCTTCGGGAACGCTTGGTGTTTCACCTATAAATGTACGGTCATCAACCTGAACTCTTTCGGGATTTACAGCAAAGAACTTTCCGTCCCACTCACGATACCCTTGAGCACTGTTTGGTGTTCCCTTTGGAACTTCAATTAAAAGTTCATATATTTCATTTACAGGAATGTGCTGAAAAACAACTGACGGAACATAATCGCCATTTTCTTCTTTTAATCTGTCTCTTGTATTTTTATACCACTCAAGCTGATTTTCATGAACATGGTCGCAAGTACCGTCAAGAGTAGCTGTAAGACTATCTACAAGGTAAACATTAAGTTTTGTCTTACCATCCTCGCCCTTAATTTCAAGATTATGATTACAATATCCGTCAATCTCATCATCAGCATTGTATGCTACACAATTTTCGTGTGAAGAGTATATCTCAAACTGTTCTTTTTTTGAAATTGAAAAAGCCTGGTCATCGTGATTACCGAAAACAAATGTAAAAGGTATTCCTGTTTCATCAAGTGGTGTCAGGAGTTTGTTTATACATTCCGTGACTTTTTTCTTATTGTCGCCACCCATAAGGTTGAAGCCATAACCTTTAACCTGGTCACCGGTAAAAACTACAAGGTCAGGCTGTGCCTTTTTAAGTGCCTCACGGATAAAACGAACAGTTGCATCAGATGTTCTTTGTGTGTCCTGAACATCGGCAATCTGCATAATTCTGAATTTACCATTATTGAACTTAAGTTTCATTGTATCACCTCAATAGATTTATTTTACCACAACATTATGCAAATAACAACACGAAAAAAGTAAAACAAAAATATATAGATAAATTATAATTTTTAGGGATGATTATAAGTGTAAAATGCAAAGCGCAAAGTGCAAAATGAATTTTCCGCTCCCTCTTTGAGGGAGCTGTTGAGCGTAGCGAAACTGAGGGAGTTAACATATTAATCAACAAACTCCCTCCGTCATTTTCTTACGAAAATGCCACCTCCCTCAATGAGGGAGGGGAATCAACCATTCCGACAAATTCCGATTTGTGCAGATTATTAATATACAAAAAAGCTCCCTCGCATATAACGAGAGAGCCATAATTATTTTATGATTATTTAAGGTTTGCTTTGAGTGTTTCAAGTTCTGCCTTAAGTGTTTCAGGAAGCTTGTCACCGAATTTTGCATAGAATTCTGCAATTCCGTCTGCTTCAGCAGCCCAAAGTGACTTATCAACGTCGAGGATGCTTTCAAGTGATTCAACTGTAACTTCACCTTCAAGACCTTCAAGGTTGATGTCCTTAGCGTATGGAAGGTAACCGATTGCTGTTTCCTGAGCATCTACTTCACCTTCGCAACGCTTGATAATCCATTCGAGAACACGAAGGTTATCACCGAAACCTGGCCACATAAAGTTGCCTTCGTCGTCTTTTCTAAACCAGTTAACATTGAAGATTTTTGGAGCTTTATCAGCATCAAGAGTCTTACCGATATCAATCCAATGCTGCCAGTAGTCACCCATATTGTAACCGCAGAATGGAAGCATAGCCATTGGGTCACGACGAACAACACCTACTGCACCAGCTGCAGCTGCTGTTGTTTCAGAAGCCATAATTGAACCAACGAATACACCGTGGTTCCAGTCACGTGACTGATATACGAGTGGAGCAAGCTTTGCACGACGACCACCGAATACGAAAGCTGAGATTGGAACACCTGCAGGATTTTCAAATTCAGAGCTGATGCAAGGACAGTTTACAGCAGGAGCTGTGAAACGGCTGTTAGGATGAGCAAGGTTCTTACCTTCTGCTTTCCATTCAACACCGTTTGTTTCGATACCTGTCCATTCAACTGCATTTACAGGTGGGTTCTTATCAAGGCCTTCCCACCAAACTGTATTATCATCAAGGTTACGAGCAACGTTTGTGAAAATTGTGCCCTTCTTTGTTGATGCAAGAGCATTTGGATTTGACTTAACGTTTGTACCAGGTGCAACACCGAAGAAACCGTTTTCAGGGTTGATAGCGTAAAGTCTTCCGTCAGGACCTTTTCTAATCCAAGAAATATCGTCACCTACGCACCATACTTTGTAACCCTTTGCAAGGTATCCTTCTGGTGGAATAAGCATAGCAAGGTTTGTCTTACCACATGCTGATGGGAAAGCAGCACAGATGTACTTAACTTCACCCTTTGGATTTTCGATACCAAGGATAAGCATGTGTTCAGCCTGCCAACCTTCGTTCTTACCCTGATATGAAGCAATACGAAGAGCAAAGCACTTTTTACCAAGAAGAACGTTTCCGCCGTAACCTGAGTTTACTGAAATGATTGTGTTATCTTCAGGGAACTGGCAAATCCATCTCTTTTCAGCATCAATGTCGCACTTACAGTGAAGACCACGAACCCAGTCGTTACTCTCGTCACCAAAAGCGTCCATAACTGCCTTACCAACACGAGTCATAATAACCATGTTGAGTACAACATAAATTGAGTCTGTAAGCTCGATACCTACTTTTGCAAGAGGTGAGCCGATAGGACCCATTGAATAAGGGATAACATACATTGTTCTGCCCTTATAGCTGTCCTTTGCAATATCATAAAGCATAGCATAAGCTTTTTCAGGGTCCATCCAATGGTTAGTAGGACCTGCATCTTCTTCTTTCTTTGAGCAGATAAGTGTTCTGTCCTCAACACGAGCAACGTCATTTACTGCTGTCTTATGGTAATAACAGTCAGGAAGAAGGTCCTGATTAAGTTTTACCATTTCACCTGTTGAGCAAGCTTCTGCACGAAGAGCTTCAATCTGTTCTTCACTACCGTCAATCCAAACAATGTTGTCAGGCTTAACGAGTTCTACCTGTTTGTCAATCCACTCAAGAATTGACTTGTTCTTTGTGAGTGCCATAATAGTTTACTCCTTTATATAAATTTCAATTAATACCAAAATAAGCCAATCTTACCTATTTTGAATTATTATATACCAAATCTTGCATTTTTTCAATAGTTAAAATGATAACAAATTATTAATTAACTGTGACGATTTTCTGTGTATTATATATACAATTATAAAAAACTATTTTTCATAGTCTTTTTCAATATCTGCAGTTGCTTTACCATTTAAATCCATTTGGGCAATTGTACCGTTCAAAAATTCAAAATAGCCCTGTGCACCAACCATTGCACCATTGTCACCGCAGAGCGACAAATCAGGCAAATACAAATTCCAACCTTTTTCTTCTGCGAGGTTTTCCATACGGGAACGCAGAACTGAATTTGCTGAAACACCACCTGCAAGTACAAGTGTTTTTTCATTGTGCATTTCCATAGCCCTAACGGTATTATCAGCAAGAGAATTTACAACTGCATTTATAAATGATGCACCAACATCTGCTGTTTCAAGTGTTTCGCCTTTTTGAGTCGCATTGTGAACAAGATTTATAACAGATGTTTTAAGTCCCGAAAAGCTGAAATCAAGAGGACAATTCTCAACTCTTGGTTTTGGGAATTTATACTTTGTATTATCCCCGTTTTTTGAGATTTTATCAAGGTTTACACCACCGGGATACGGAAGTCCCAAAGTACGAGCAGCTTTATCCATAGCTTCACCTGCTGCATCATCACGGGTGCGACCAACAACCTCGAAATCAGTATAATCATTTACTTTACAAAGCAATGTATTACCACCAGACACAACAAGACACATAAAAGGTGGTTTTAAGTCTTTATGTGTAATGTAATTTGCTGCAATATGTGAACGGAGATGATGAACAGGAATCAATGGCTTGCCACTTGCAAGGCTGAGACCTTTTGCATAATTCACACCAACAAGCAAAGCACCAATTAGTCCCGGCGCATAAGTTACTGCGATTCCGTCAATGTCATCAAGAGTGCAGTTTGCATCATTTAATGCTTTTTCCACAACTGCAGAGATATTTTCCGTATGTAGTCTTGATGCTATTTCAGGCACAACACCACCAAATATTTTATGCTTTTCAATCTGTGTTGATACTGCATTTGATAACACATTTCTACCGTCTTCCACAACGGCTGCTGCAGTTTCGTCACATGAGCTTTCAATTGCTAAAATTTTCATAATTATTCCTCAATATAGTATGTATAGATTAAAGCGTCTTCAGTTGGCTTTGAATAAAAATTCTTTCTTTCACCAATTAATTTAAAGCCACATTTTTCGTAAAGTGCTATTGCATTTTCATTTGATTTTCGCACCTCAAGAGTAATGAAAAATGCTTTTTCGAGTTCGCTTTGTTTAATCAAATGATTTACAAGGATTTTTCCGTAGCCTTTGCCACGGTAAGCAGAACCAATAGCAACATTTGTGATATAAACCTCGTTACAGATGTTGTTTGCTCCTATATATCCAAGGAGTTTTTCATCGTCACGAAGCACATAAAATCTTGCAGTTTCATTTGTCAGTTCTTCTCTTAAAGATGTTTCACTCCAAGGTTCAGAAAAGCACTCTCTTTCAAGTTCTGCAATTTCCCTGATGTCACTTTCCTGCATTTCACGAATAACAGTTGTGTTCTGTATTTTACAGAGAATTTCAGGAAATTTGCTTTCAATGAGTTTTGCACATTCTTCATAAGCTTCAATAGGTCTGCCATAAGGGTCAGGCACACCCAGAACAATGATTTTGTTTTCGTCACAATGTCGGGATAAAAGCTGCTTATGAGAGTCACTCATACAGACAAACAAATCAGTTGTGAGCAAGTGTTCAGGGTTTATGTTCTTTGCTCTGTGACTTGAAATGTCAACACCTCTGTTACCTGCCACAAGGATTGAATTTATGCTCACATCATCACCCGGAAAAGCACCAACACCTGCACTTGCAACTTCAATGTCTGCTATTTTGTTTTCATTAAGATATTTCTTGAATAATCCCTCAGCCAAGGGACTTCTGCAGGTATTACCACTGCATATAAACATAATTTTTTTCATAAAATCTTATGATTTTTATCAATTTGATAGTTATGTAGGGGACGATGCCCACATCGTCCCGACCGGGTTTACATGTAACTTATTGCGGGCGGATGTGGGCATCCGCCCCTACAATAATTTCTGTTCTTAAAGTTTGAAAGAAAATTGTTCATAGTGCCGTTTTGAAGCGAGTAAGCTGTATTGTTATACTGCACGAGCGAAAAATGGTGCTATGGGCAATTTTACTCAAACTTAACCTTTTGCGTCGTACCAAGTCTTGCCTGTATTTACATCTGCACGGAGTCGGACTTTCATCTGACAAGCGTTTTCCATTTCTTCACAGAGGATTTTTGCTGCTTTTTCGATTTCGTTCTGAGGTGCTTCAACAATCAATTCGTCGTGTACCTGCAAAATGAGTTTTGCTTCCATTTTTTCGTCTTTAAGACGGTTATACACTCTAACCATTGCAATTTTAATAATATCAGCAGCAGTACCCTGAATAGGCATATTTCTTGCAACTCTTTCGCCGAATGCTCGTAACATTCCGTTTGAGGAATTGAGCTCAGGCAAATATCGTCTTCTGCCCCAGAGTGTTGAAACATAGCCTTTTTCCTTTGCATCCTTTGCAACTGTTTCCATATACTTGTCAACGCCTGCATAATGACGAAGATAGCCTTTGATATAGTCATCAGCCTCTTTTCTTGTAACGCCAATATCCTTTGCCAAAGAAAATGCACCTATACCATAAACAATACCAAAGTTTACTGCCTTTGCACGACTACGCATTAAAGGTGTGACCATCTGAACAGGCATATTGAACACCTGTGATGCTGTTACAGTATGAATATCAACCTCATCATTAAAGGCTTTAAGCATTTCCTCGTCATCAGCAATATGAGAAAGCACACGAAGTTCAATCTGTGAATAGTCCGCATCGGCTAAAAGGCAACCATCCTTTGCAACAAAGAATTTTCTCATTTCTCTGCCGATTTCTTTTCGTACCGGAATGTTCTGAAGATTAGGTTCAGTTGATGAAATACGGCCTGTACGAGTTTCTGTCTGGATAAATGAAGAGTGAATTCTGCCGTCTTCACCGATTACTTTTAAAAGCCCCTCACAATATGTTGAATAAAGCTTTGACAAAGTTCTGAACCACAAAATTTTATCAATAATCGGGTTTTCATTCTGCAGACTTTCAAGGACATCTGCATTTGTTGAATATCCGCTTTTTGTCTTTTTCTTTACAGGAAGTCCCATTTTTTCAAAGAGAATTACACCAAGCTGTTTTGGTGAATTGATATTGAATTCCTCTCCTGCAAGTTCATAAATTTCGCTTTGAATCTGCTTCAATTCTCCGCTGATTTTTTCGGTAAATTCAGCAATACCCTTGCGGTCAACCATAAAACCTAAATGCTCCATAGATGCCAGAACTTCTGCCAACGGCATTTCAATATTGTAGAGCAAATATTCTTGGCAGTTTGCTTCAATTTCAGTTAAAAGCCTTGTGCTGACAGATTTCATTACTGCACAGTCAACAGCAATCGGCAAATCAGTAGTCACCTTTGGAACAGGTGCTTTGTATTCCTCACAAAGTCGCAAAGGATTGTATCCGTTTGCTGACGGATTGAGAATATATCCTGCAAGAGATGTGTCAAGTGCCATACTCTTGATTTCAATGTTGTTCATAAATGCAAAACGATACAAAAGCTTTGAATTATCTGTATATTTCTTAATGGTTTCGTCTTCAAGAATCGCCTTTACAAGCTCAAAATAGCCAAAATGCATTGGCTCAAGGTGGTAAACAGCATTATCACAAAGGAAACATAACTGAGGATTGTCCAAATCCTTATAATCAGCAGTAAAATATGCACTTTTTTCGGATTTGATTTTAATCAAAAGGTCATTTGTATCAAAATCGGATATAAAATCAAGCTCTTTTGTCTTTTCTTCTTTCTTTTCTACTGTTGTTGGTGCTGAAAAGTTGAGTTTCTCAATGATTTTGAACATTTCAAGGTCAGCAAGCATTGCCCTTGCTTTTTGTTCGTCAACATTCTGCACACGCAAATCATCAAGTTCACATTCAATAGGTACATTATTGATAATCGTACCGAGAGTATAGCTTAAAAATGCTTTTTCCTTGTCATTAAGGAGCTTATTCTTGAGATTTTCCTTGATTTCAAGAGTATCAATATTATCGTAAATATTCTTGATTGTACCGTATTTCTGTATTAAGTCCCCTGCTGTCTTCTGACCTACACCTGCAACTCCTGGAATACAGTCAGACGAGTCACCCTGAAGTGCTTTTATGTCAATCATCTGTAACGGTGTAACACCATATTCTTCCATAATTCGTGCAGGAGTATATGTTTCAGTTGTAGTAGTACCCATTTTTGTATGAGGTAAAAGCACGGTAACATTGTCACGGATAAGCTGAAATGAGTCACGGTCACCTGTTGCAATATAACATTCATTTCCGTTTTCACACATTTTCGCAACAGTACCTAAAATATCGTCAGCCTCATATCCCTCAAGAGAGAGAATTTTATATCCCAATGCAGTCAAAAGTTCTTTAAGTACAGGCAACTGCTGAGCAAGTTCAGGTGGCATACCGTGACGGTTAGCCTTATAACCATCATACATTTTATGACGGAATGTTGGTGCTTTAAGGTCAAATGCAATAGCCACACCTTGGGGCTTAACCTCATCAGTAAGCTTCATCAGAATAGTCAAAAAGCCATAAATACCATTGGTAAATCTGCCGTCTTTAGTTGACAGGGCACGGATACCGTAAAAAGCTCTGTTCAATATGCTGTTACCATCAATTGCAAGGATTTTCATAATGCATCACCAAAAATTTAAAATCATATTTATTATATCATAATTAAGAAATAAATACCATATAAAATATGAAAATAATAAGAGCGAAGTTCACTTTAAAACTCCGCCCTGAAATAAAACTTATTTTTCACTGCTGCAACCGCAAGAACAGCCGTTACAGTTTTCTTTTTTTGCTTTTGAACACATTTCAGCATTGGGACAACCAATACATTTCACGCCTTTTTTCTTTGCCTTTACAATATAGGCTACGGCACATCCGATTATAAGAACAAGAATTGCGATAATAATAAAATTTTCCATACCACTCACCTATTATTTCGCTTTTGCCACTGCTCTTTTTCTTGCCTTTTCCGCTTGTGCTTTTTTAGCCTTTTTATCACCATTGATGCACAATGCAACAAGAATTGCAACGAATACTGCAACTGCGATAAGACCGCCTACAAAACCAACACCGAGTTCACCTGTTGTAATAAGAGTGCCAATCTGATATACAAGATAGCCTACTGTAAAGCCTGTGCCAAGCTGAAGTCCTATTCCTGCCCAGAGCCATTTTGCGCTCTTCATTTCAGAACGCATAGCACCGATTGCTGCAAAACAAGGTGGTGTAAAAAGATTGAACATGAGATAAGCAAGTGCTGCAACCTTTGTAAGTCCCATTGTTGCTGCAACCTCACTTGCATCGCCTGTAAGAGCAAGTTCTTCTGTATCAATGAAATTCGTGATTGCAAAACAAACAGCCAATGTACCTACAACATTTTCCTTTGCGATAAAGCCTGTAACAGCAGCTGCTGCAAGTTGCCATGAAAGAACACCAACAACAGGGACGATAACATAAGCAAACGGTCCTGCAATTGAAGCGAGGATTGATGAATCTGCTGTTTCTGCCACAGTGAAACTCCATGTGAATGTCTGCATAATCTGTACTACAGTATTACAAAGAAGGATAATTGTTGCGGCCTTAACGATATATGACCAACCACGCTGACACATTGAAAGGAATGCTCGTTTAAGTGATGGTACTTTATATTCGGGAAGTTCGATAATAAAGAATGATTTTTTTACTTTATGACCGGTAATCTTATTTATAAGAAGTGCACCAATAAGGATAATAACGATACCTGCAAAGTACATTAAAGGTCCAACCCATGATGCGTCACCAAAAAATGCACCTGCAAAAAGTGAAATTACAGGAAGCTTCGCACCGCACGGCATGAATGGTGCTAACATTGCTGTTGCTCTGCGTTCACGCTCATCACGGATTGTACGGCAAGCCATAACACCGGGAATTGCACAACCTGTACCGATTACGAATGGGATGATTGATTTACCGCTTAATCCCACCTTTTTAAATATCGGGTCAAGGACAACTGATGCTCGAGCCATATATCCGCAATCTTCAAGAAGTGCAATAAGGAAATACATCACCATAACAAGTGGCAAGAATCCGATAACCGCAATAACGCCACCGATTACACCGTCAACAAGAAGTGCTGAAACAAGTGGATTTGCATTTTCAAAAAATCCTGCAATCCATTCCTGAACTCCTTCAAGAATGCCCACAAGCCAATCAGCAATCCACACACCAGGGCCTGCCTGTGAAATCCAGAAAACAAGGAACATTACAATTGCAAAAATCGGAAGTCCAAACCATTTATTTGTAAGGATGTCGTCAATCTTATCCTGATAATTTCTGTTTTTTGTAAGAATTTTTCTTGTTTCAACAGTCTTTACAATTTCATTTACAAACTGAAAACGCTTTTTATCAGCCTCTGTAACAGACTTCTTATCTGTCATATCAACATTACCCTGAACATAAGGTGCTTTCTGACTTTTGCCGTAACAATCAACGGCTGCTTCAACAACAGCTTTAAGACCCGCAGTAGATGTTGAAACGGTTTCAATAACAGGACAATTAAGCATTTTGCCTAAAACTCCTACATTGATTTTTGTTTCCTTCTTCTCGTTAATATCACTCTTGTTAAGTGCTACAACAACAGGGATACCAAGTTCAAGAAGTTGTGTTGTAAAGAAAAGGCTACGGCTTAAATTTGTAGCGTCAACGATATTGATAATAACATCAGGCTTCTGATTTTTTACATAATCACTTGTAACACTTTCCTCTGATGTAAATGGTGACATTGAATAAGCACCCGGAAGGTCAACTGCAATAAGCTCGTGACTACCGTTATAAAGACTTTTTCTGATTGGACTTTCTTTCTTATCAACAGTAACACCTGCCCAGTTACCAACCTTTTCATTTTTACCGGTAAAACCATTATACATTGTAGTTTTACCGCTGTTGGGATTACCTGCCAAAGCAATTCTCATAATTACACTCTCCTCTGATTTATGTAAGAAATAATTTAACAAAATCCGTTGTTAGCAGAAGCTAACTGATGAATAAAAAAATTCAGTCTGCCTCTTGTCCCATCTATTTTTTATATAGATATAGCTTCAGCCAACTGATTATCAATATTATATCGTGAATCCTTGATTGATACAATACATCCGCCTTTTTTGTGAGATATAACAGTTATAGACTCACCTGCATAGCAACCAAGTGAAAAAAGAAACGCATCAAGCTCATCATCGTCAGTAACAATGTCCTTAATGATATATTCAATTCCTTCCTGTGCATTAGTTAAATTCATTTTACTCACCTAAATGTTACATAAAAATTAGCAGTAGCTAACTTTTTGTTTTAAAATCAAGTTAGCCTCTGCTAACCAAACAATATGATACTATAAATACTACTGCTTGTCAAGTCAAAATATTACATTTTGTGAATTTTTTTCATATAAATTTAGTGAACTTACTTTTTATAAATTTGTTAAATTGTACTTGAAATCCTCAATAACAGAAATAATATGGCAAGAGTCAATGTTATTATCGTTAAGTTCATTCACAAATTTTGTGACAACTTCAGAATCTTCTGAAATGTTGCAGATATATTCCCTGCTGTTATCATCTTTTATAAGCAATATACCATAATTCCCCTCAAAATAATCTGTTGATTCCACTATGCATTTTAATTTATAGCACTTCATTTTTACATCACTTTTGTGTCAATTTGACAATATTATATAACAAATGTGTCGTTTTGTCAATTATTATTTAAGAATTATTGTTATATATATGAAAAATTTGAATATAATATAAATATAAGTACATTTAAGACTGCTTTTCATAAAAAACTCTTGACAAAATATAAAACTCGGTGTATTATATTAAAGCACTCTTGAGAGAGCAATAGTTAAATATCGCGGAGTAGAGCAGTTGGTAGCTCGTCGGGCTCATAACCCGAAG
>CALCTT010000025.1 GCA_937906895.1 uncultured Clostridia bacterium
ATCCTTATGTTATGAAGCGTGATACTGTTTTTGAGAATTACCGTATTGCAGAAGAGCTTGAAGCAAAATTGGAACAAACAGATATTCCTATGCTTCCTGCTCTAATATTCAACGGTAAGAAGATGCAAGAAATTGACGGACAATATTTTTATTTATTTGATTTTTATGAGGGCAAGTCTCTCAAGGGTGAAGAAATCACTATTGAACACTGTAGGAGAATCGGCGAGTTTCTTGCCAAAATACATAACATTGAAAAGAAAGCACAGCCCTATAACCGCAGTGAAATAATTGTCGATTGGGATTTGCTGATTGAAAAGCTGTCAGAAAATAATACCGAATTATATAATCTTTTGAATACTAACCGTGACATTCTTTATGAAAGTCAGCAAAAAGGTAATCTTGCCACAAAGAAAATGCCGCCTGTACTGACAATTTGCCACAATGATATGGATAGTAAAAATATTCTTTGGAACGGTGAAGATTGTCGCATTATTGACTTGGAATGTCTTTGCTATTCAAGTCCGTTTGTTGAGCTGTATGAAATGGCATTATGCTGGTCAGGTTATGAAAACTGCAACATTGATTTCAAACTTTTCAAAGCACTTATCAAATCTTATGCTGATAATGGTGGCGAGTTGCCTGGTGATTGGGAAACGATCTACTACAGCAGTTACGGCCGATTGGAGTGGCTTGAATACAATGTTAAGCGAGCTTTGGGTATTGATTGCGGTGAAGATGAAATTGAAATGGGCATTTCAGAAGTCCGCGAAACCATGGAGCATATAGTTTATTATCATAAGGTCAGGGATACGATTTTGGAGTGTCTTAAAAATTTATAAGGAGGATTGCTTATGTATAACACAAAATATTGCGAAGTTCATTATGAAGAAAATTACAATGTAGTTTTTGTGAAATGGAAAGAATTTTGTTGTTTTGACGATTATCGCAAACCGTTGGAATACGCTTTGGATATTATCAAAAATCATAGTGATTGTAACTATGTAGCAGATACTAGAACAGGCTTTGAAAATCACCCTGATGATACAAAATGGGTTGCAGATGTTTTCATACCAACCGCCGTTGGATACGGTTGTAAAATCATATATTTTATCATTGACGAAAACAACTCATTAAAAGATGAGCTTGAAGGTCAGGAAAGTGAGTCTTCTGATAAAATTGAGTTCAGGTATATTTACAGTTTAGATGAAATCAAAAAGTGAACATGAAACAACCGCCTTACTTGTGTTTTGCAAGTAAGGCGGTTGGTGTTTTGTTGGGGATGTTGTACAAATTGTGCAGGTGGGAATTGTTGGTTTCGACAAAGTTGGATATTTTTGTGTTACTTTTTCCTTTATACGACACTTTATAAGTATAAGACAGATTATATTTTAAGGAAAATGCGTATGGAAACAAAAGAAATTGGACAAATCAAAACCAAAGAAAAAATAACGGAAATTCTGGACAGCAACGGCTTGTCACATTATTCTGTAACATATCACGGTTGTAAGGGTGTTTTTATCCCGACGGATGACGGCACCTTTCCAGGCATAGTCGTAACCAAGTGTAACAAGGACATTTGTAGAGTGTACCCGCATGAAATTATATATATTGCCATTGAGGATAGAAAATCCGTGCTGTATTTTACGGACAGAAAAATTGAAACCCATTACCCGATGGAACACTGGAAAGCAGTCCTTGATGAAAAATCCTTCGCCCAACCCCACTACAGCTACATAGTCAATCTGCATTATGTTGAAGAGGTAACCAAGGATTTTGTAATACTCAGATGCGGCGAATATGAATATAGGGTTTACACTTCAATGCGGAAAATAAGTTCGTTTAAGAAGGCTGTGTCGGAGTTTGCTGACAATACAAATTGAGGCGAAAAACAAGCGTTTTTGTCGAAAAATGGAGCGTTTTTGCAAGAAAGGTTGAAAAAGTACAAACCAAGCAATAGTATATACAAGTAGTTATAGTTTTGCCGAGACAGCGTTCTGAATAGCAATTTACGTTATTTTTACGAACAAGAAATATGCACCTTGACAAATAGATAAATTGTAATAATACTTAATGACTAGCACATTTTAATTTTTTTGAAAAAGTATTGTTTTTTTTTTTATATAGTGTATAATATATTAGATTTGAGTTTCATTTTATATTGTTGCTTAGCATCACAATATTGCATATACTATAAAATGAATTAATAAAATTTTTGATATAAGGAGTGGAATTGTGGATTTTTCTTTGAATATAGAAATCGCAAAACACAATCTACAAACTGTAGAATTAAACAGACAAATTAGACTGCCTATTTTAAACGAAAATAGCAGTTCTTATTCTTTTTTTTCAGATAACGATCAATTAAACAACTGTGTTAAAAACTTTAATACAGCAAATATAAGTTCTGAATCTGAAATGTTCATATATCATATTGTATGATAAAAGGAGTCTACAATTATGAGAAATAATAACCCGCCTTGGCTAGTCGCTTTTATAGCGTCTAGCTATTCTTTTTTTTCTGTAATCTTTTCAATTTTATTTTCTGATTTGATCCAAAAATTAATAGACGTTAATAAACATTTCCTTTTTATTTTAGATGTGGGAATAATTAATTTTATATATACAGGTGTTGAATGTTTTATAGAAGGATATAGCTTTTCATCTTTTTGTATAACAATAGGACTTTTGTCTTGTCTCTTTTTGTGGGAGGTAGGATTTGTACAATTTGCAATAAACAAATTTGTTAAAGTGGATATTAATCATAATATACATAAATTATTTAATCCATTAAATGAATTCCCTCACCATAGAATAAATTTGGTAATATTTTTTAAAACTATAAAAAGATGCAATTACACTAATCTTATGATAATTACATTTTCGTTCATCTTTTCTGATACACCGTCTTTTCTTATTAGTGCATTAGGGATAATAGGTTTATTTTTTTGGGGCGTGATATATCAAATTCGCTTTAGAAAATGGGAAAACACATGTTTTAGGTTGTAAGCATAAACAAGAATGGGATGTTTGTTATGAATAATAATTTCTTAGATAGTTTAAATAATATTACGAAAATCAAAAAAAACAAGATAACGGTACATGGATATTGTTATTTGTTTACTTTAATAGATGCTTATGAAAAAAAAGTTGGTATGCTTAATGAACAGCAATATCTGTTGCTGTCTTCTTTTAAAGAATCTATCGCTGATGAAATAAAAATAGCTTTATGCGAAAACGAAGTAGAGCAAGCATACAATCTTACTTGGATGATTCTTTCTCCTGAAAATCAAAAGAAAATTTTTGATTTTAATAATTATGGTAGGTATTTAAGTATAACGGCTAAGTATTTTTTTAATGATATATTTTGGCAAAAAATTTTAAAAGAAGAGCACTTTGCAAATCAAGAATTTTTAGATTCTTTTTTTCCATGGTTTGAAAAATCATGGGGAGCAAGTATGCCAACATGTATTGCAAAAAAGAGAAAAGGAAATATTGAAAAAGTATTTTGTCCATATTACATAACAGTATTTGTATTATATTTATGTTTATTCGATGGTAATTGTGATTTTGATATTATCAATAGTTTGTTCACTCATATTCCTTCCGTAAAATTCATTATATGTTACATTGGATTTACACTACTTAATAAGAATCCGAAAAAAATTAAATATGGAAAAGCAGAAATAAAACCCTATGGAAATAAAAAGTTTTTACATTTCGCGAATATGATTGATAATGTAGACTGGAATAACAGCGATCTATGCAATAAAAGTTATACTTATAAAAAAGAGCTAAAAGAGGATATTGATAAAATAATAGACAGCTACATCATTGATGATAAAAAGAAAAATTTTATTGAACTATCTGACGTTTTTCTAACTGGAGTTAAAATTAAAAACATTCTAACCCCAAGAGAAACCAATAAAAGCCAATTAGTTGCAAAATTAAGCGAGGAGGTTTTTTCGTTATGAATCAAAATAACCCTTCTGATATCAGGTGTGTGTTGCTTTGTAAATCATTTCAATCTAAAGACAGCTTTTTTGATGAAGTATGCACCACTCTAAATAAAACAATAAAAGGAAATGTTACACACTATATTACTCTTGGTGAATTTGATAGTATATTTACCTTTAAGTTAGATAACATGCATAATGTTTTCCATGAGATAACAAAATGTAATGAAACTTTATCAAAGAGTATGATTGAATCATTCTATAAACCATTATATTTGGTATTTCCTAAAAACAGCGAAAAGCCAAATAGAATAATCGAAGATTTTTGGCAGAGTAATTGCGCTTTCTTCTTTGCTTCTACTATTCATACAAACAATTGTTGCATAGATTTCAATTATAAAGAAAAAGAAAGAAAAAATCTTAATAAAATAATATTAGATAAAATAAATAATAAAAACTATTCATTAAAATACTTAATATACCATTCTTTAGATTTAAGCGAATATGTAATTTTATGGAAAACAAATGACCCGGCAAGCGTATTGTCAGTAATGGAGTATTTATATGAATCAAATTGTGTAGTAGGATATACAAATACAATTTGTGCAATACCAAGAGATATTGATAATACTGAGGCAATTGAAAATATTAATTTTGAGGAAGAACGATTTGATGTTACAATACAGGCGGTAGCAAATTCATATCAAGAAGCTTTAGCGGTACATAATAGAGTGTTATCAAAAATGGAAAAGACATATAATGTCGATTCATATCCACATTTTTGTTTTGGTAACTATGATTATTTGTGCACGTTTGATAAAGTAACCCCACAAGCTTTTTTTGATCTGCATAATGCAATTTATAAGGACTTAGAATTTAAAAGAGCCATTTTATCTATGAATGCTGTTTTGTCAAAAGAATCATATAAAAACAGACATCAAAGTGTAAAAAAAGAGAATAATTTTATCATATCATTATCTCCAGAGGAATCAAGAATTAAAACTGATTTGACTGAAACATGCAAAAAAATAAAAAAAGAGTTCTTTAATTTTTTTGTTGAAAATGAAGAAATTTTAGATGGTTTTCATTGGAGAAAACCTCTTTCTGATTTGTTAATTTTATTGGAGACTATGAGTAAAAGCACCGTTTTTGATGCTGTATGTTTTTTGTTTTTAGATAATGCCCACTTTTTTCTGTATTATTTAAAGCATTTGAAAAACAACTGCTTATTCGGTGGAAATTTTAAAGCCGAAATAGTTAGTAATGGAATTCAAATAGATAAGTTTATCCGTGAATGGGAACAATTAGCTGAATATGTTGTTAGAATAGATGGAACATTTCAGCGTACTCCAGGTTATGAATCTCTTAACCATAATGTTTCTTCTTGCATTGTGGAATACCATAATGCATATACACAGTGTTTGATAGATTATTTTTCCTCTTTTGATGCAATATATAATAACAATAAAATGAAACTCGCTAGTTTCGTTGTTCCAAAAATGTGCAGACACTTTAAAACATCTCAGTGGTTTTGTGCAAATGGAAAAAAAGATAGTATGTTATATATCACTATTCCAATGCACGAACTATACAGCCCTTTCATCACCATGACGTCTTTGACACATGAAATTTCACATTATTGTCCCAATTCATTGCGTTTGAGAGAAGAACGAATCAATAGTTTAATTTATTGTACATCAATCCTAATTTGTGATCAATTGGGTATAGGTTGTTTAGAGGTTAAAAAGGAATGCTTTAATATATTATTAGAGTTGTTAAGTTGCGTTGAGTGTAGCAACATAGATATGTTCTTTTTAGAAAACTTAAGTTCTCAATTGAAAAATTCAATATTCTGTATGATAGATAACACTGAAACGTTTCAGAGATTACACGATGCTTATTGTTCAAAAACGGAACTTGACGATATAGAATCAATAAAATTAGGTATAAAAATGCGTAGGTTATCTTCCAAATTGCTATACAATAATAATCTAAAACCAAATAGTATTGCAAATATTAACACTCAAGTAGACGACATTGTGCACTTCTTTAAAGAGGGATACGCTGATATTATGATGATATACCTTTTATCCCTTACACCTAATGAATATTTTAGAGCGGTATTTGCAGATTTAAGTTTATTAGATTTCCCAAAAGATGATGGAAAGCTAAGAATGAAATTTCAACGTGCAATTATTGTTTGTGAGGCGATAGTATCGATTGGAATTTGGAATCGAGCAGACTGTAACGCTTTTGAGCTCAGTGGTGAAGAGAAAAACAATGAATTGCTTTGTTTATTTAAAAAAGAATATACAGAATGGTTGACTAAAAATGTGAATGAAAAATATTTTGCATTTTACTATTCAAAAGAGATTTTATTAAATATTATTGAATACCTTACAGCTTGTTTGAATAAAATTAAAAATTTAGAATGTAAGTATGCTTTAAGTGAAAAAAGAAACATTATAAAAAACTATTTTAATGATATGGTTAGCAATAGTGGCGATGGTTTATTCTCAGAAAGTTTTCACTCTTTGTTGAAAGAAAACAGAGAAAACATTCTTAATCGTTGGCATAATCGAGATGTAAATCCTTTCGTTTTCGAATAATTCATATCGCAACTGTTTGATAATATGATTTGCATTTAAAAACTTAATTTGCTAAACATAAAATTAAATAAGAATACGATAATATTTTTATCCCCGTTGTGCAGTCCACCTGCCTCAACGGGGATTTTTCTTTTTATTCACCCTTAAAATACTCCGTATCCTTCAGCAACTCCCGCATTTTTGCATAAGCTCTGTTTACTGTCTGATACGCAGTATCAGGTGAGGATTTTCCAAAGGTGTTTGCAAGGTCGAGGTAGGTCATTTTCTTGAATTTAACCTTTTTGGGGTTTCCGTCCTTGTCGGTAACGGTGTTATCCATATAGTAATCAGAAAAGCAGTCCATACAAAAGCCTAATCTATTCGCAACTATATATTGCTCGTCATAATACAACTTGTCAAAAACCTCATGT
The DNA here is from genome assembly GCA_937906895.1 of uncultured Clostridia bacterium. GTDB lineage: Bacteria > Bacillota > Clostridia > Oscillospirales > Acutalibacteraceae > Fimenecus. The sequence goes on from CALCTT010000025.1 coordinate 6,973, forward strand.
ACTGCTTCTTTTCGCATAGCGTTTAGTAACATAGTCAAAGGTTCGGATGATGAATCTGCAATATATTCTTCCTCCCTGACTTCACTTTCATCATCGACAAGGTTTTTGTAAAACTCTGTATAGTTCATATTGCGAAGACCGGCGGCAATTATCTCTGTAACCTTTTTCGGTTTCAGATTAAGTTCTGCAGCAATTTTACCGATAGTTTCATCGTCATTTCTGTAATCGTTTTCTCGGTACAGTGCCATAATTTTGCGAAGCCTTGCATCCTCATCCTCTGTGGGTATGGTGTAACCTGTTCTCATAGTACGCACATATTCGTGAACTGCCCGCTTAACATAAAACTCTGTATAGTAGTTTTCAAAGGACTTATTCTTGGTGACATCATAATTCTGCAAGGCTTTAAGCAGAGCAAACACACAAGCAGACTTCAAATCTGCAAAGTGACCGGGCATTGCAGATTCCTGAACAAAGCCCATTACACTTTTATTGAGTATAGGTTCGTAATAATGCAAGAACCAAGAAAAATATTTATCATCCTTTTCTTCAAGGTAAAGTTCTATATATTCCTGCAAATGCATTTTCGGCGGTGCCGGCTTCAGCTTGTAAATATACAGTTCTTTTTCCCAATCCTTCACGGCACTCACCGTCCTTTCATTTTAACATCCTTGCTGTGTCATTATACAGCTTTTTGCGGGTCATATCCTTTGTGTACTGTGTAGTAAAATATTCGTGATTTTCCTGTGCCCGCAGCATATTGTTCTTTGCAATAAATGTAGCCATCTTTGCAAACTCTGCCGTTATAGTGCCTCTGCTTTTCTCTGTTCGGATTGCAGAGGCTC
>CALCTT010000026.1 GCA_937906895.1 uncultured Clostridia bacterium
CAGCAGGTACAGAAATGTGTATGCCTGGTGACAACGTTGTTATGGACGTTGAACTTATCACTCCTATCGCTATTGAAGAAGGTCTTCGTTTCGCTATCCGTGAAGGCGGTAGAACAGTTGGCTCAGGTGTTGTTACAAAGATTAACGAATAATTCCTGATTATTCAACAATTTCAGCCCCATCCTTTTGGATGGGGCATTTTTTATTGACTATCTATTAAAAATGTTTTATAATACATTAGCATTAAAAACAAAGGAATGTATAATATGGAACAGAAAAAAATTGACAGAATAAATGAACTTGCAAAAAAAATGAAGACTGTAGGACTTACAGAAGAAGAAAAGGCTGAACAGGCAGTTCTCCGTCGTGAATATATCGATAGTTTTAAGCGTAGTCTTACAGGCCAGCTTGATAATATGTATATAGTTGATGAAAAAGGCAACAAAACAAAGGTTGAACGTAAAGGTAACAAAAAATAATTTGTATTTAAATTGAATATCTTGGGGTATTAAAGACTCAAAAACTTGACTAAACCGCTAAATGTAGTGTATAATATTTAGTGGTTTATTTTTATACTTGGCTCCCCTGAAAGGGGAGCTGTCTGCAGAGCAGACTGAGGGGTTTGTTCAACAACCACAACAAAATCCTATTAAGGAGAAAAAAATTTATGGCAAAGAAACCATCTTACGGTAATGAAAGTATATCTCAGCTTAAAGGTGCTGACCGAGTAAGAAAACGTCCCGGAGTTATTTTCGGTTCAGACGGTATTGACGGATGTCAGCATTCTGTATTTGAAATTTTATCAAACTCAATTGATGAGGCACGAGAAGGTTATGGTGACAAAATTGTTGTTACTCGTTTTCTTGACGGCTCAGTCGAGGTGCAGGACTTTGGTCGAGGTATTCCTGTTGACTATAATAAAAATGAGGGTTGTTATAACTGGGAGCTTGTTTTCTGCGAGTTGTATGCAGGTGGTAAATACGACACCAACGACGGCGGAAACTACGAGTATTCTTTAGGTCTTAACGGCTTGGGTCTTTGTGCAACACAGTATGCATCTGAATATATGGATGCTGAAATTCATACAGGTGGTTTTAAGTATCTTCTTCATTTTGAAAAAGGTGAAATTGCAGGGGATATGATTAAAGAGCCATATAATAAGCGTGATACAGGTTCTCGTATCCGTTGGAAGCCTGACCTTAAGGTTTTTACAGACATAAACATTCCTCTTGAGTATTATCAGGAAACAATCAAAAGACAATCTGTTGTAAATGCAGGTATTAAATTTATACTTAAAGACCAAATTTCAGCAAACTCATTTGAAACTTATGAGTATCTTTATGAAAATGGTATCACTGACTATGTAAAAGAGATTGCAGAAGGTACAGAAATGTCCTCAGTGCAGTATTGGTCAACTGAAAGAGTTGGTCGTGACCGTGAGGATAAAAAGGATTATCGCGTAAAGATTACAGCATCTCTTTGCTTCTCAAATAAAATTCAGCTTAAAGAGTATTATCATAACTCAAGTTTTCTTGAACACGGTGGTGCACCTGAAAAAGCATTCAGAAATGCCTTTGTTTATCAGGTGGATAATTATCTTAAGCAGAATAACAGATATGTTAAGAGTGATGCAAAAATCAGTTATCAGGATATTGAAGATTGCTTGATTTTTGTTGTATCTTCATTCTCAACACAGACTTCTTACGAAAATCAGACTAAAAAATCAATTACAAATAAATTCATTCAGGAAGCAATGACAGATTTCTTCCGTCAGCAACTTGAAATATATTTTCTTGAAAATAAGCTTGATGCAGAAAAGATTACAAATCAGATTCTCATCAATATGCGTTCAAGAATTAAAGCAGAAAGCACAAGAATTAACATTAAAAAGACCTTGCAGACAAGCAATGATATGACTTCAAGAGTTGAAAAGTTTGTTGACTGTCGTAGCAAGGATGTAAATGAACGCGAAATCTTCATAGTGGAAGGTGACTCTGCTCTTGGTGCTTGTAAGCAGGCTCGTGATTCTTCATTCCAGGCGATTATTCCTGTTCGTGGTAAGATTCTTAACTGCCTAAAGAGTGAGTATGATAAAATTTTCAAGAGTGATATTATTACAGATTTGATTAAGGTTATTGGCTGTGGCGTTGAGGTAAACAGTAAGTCAAATAAAGATTTGTCACTTTTCAGCCTTGAAAATCTTCGTTGGAGTAAGGTTATCATCTGTACCGATGCCGACGTTGACGGTTTCCATATCAGAACACTTATTCTTACAATGATTCATCGACTTATGCCTACAATTATCCGTGAAGGTAAGGTGTTTATTGCTGAATCACCACTTTATGAAATTCGTTGTAAGGACCAGACTTATTTCTGCTATACGGAAAAGGAAAAAGCAGATGTGTTAAGCGAAATTGGCGACTCTAAATATACAATTCAGCGTTCAAAGGGTCTTGGTGAAAACGATGCCGATATGATGTGGCTCACAACAATGAACCCTAAAACCCGCCGTCTTATTAAGGTTGAACCAGACAATATAGAAGCACTCATAAATGAAAAATTTGAACTCTTTATGGGTGACGACTTACAAGGAAGAAAAGACTTTATCGCAGAAAACGGACACATGTATATCGATTTGGCAGATATTTCATAAAGGGAGGGATATGAATGGCACGAAAAAAGAAACCTGTTGAAACAGAAATCACCGAAGAGCAAATGAATGCTCACATTCTTGGTGCAGGTGAGGTTGTTACACAGAAAATTACACATACAATTGAATCAAACTTTATGCCATACGCTATGAGCGTAATCGTATCCCGTGCAATCCCTGAAATTGACGGCTTTAAGCCATCTCACAGAAAATTGCTCTATACAATGTATAAAATGGGACTCTTAAACGGTAACAGAGTTAAGTCTGCAAATATCGTTGGTCGTACAATGCAGTTGAATCCTCACGGTGATGCTGCAATTTATGAAACAATGGTTCGACTTTCCCGTGGTAATGAGAGTTTGTTGCATCCTTATGTTGATTCAAAGGGTAACTTCGGTAAAGCATATTCAAAGAATATGGTTTTTGCTGCATCCCGTTATACTGAGGCAAAACTTGAATCAATTTCAGCTGAACTTTTCCGTGATATTGATAAGGATACAGTAGATTTCGTTGATAACTACGATGCAACTATGCAGGAACCGACTCTTTTACCTGTAACATTCCCATCAATTCTCGTGAATTCAAATACAGGTATTGCCGTTGGTATGGCATCTTCAATTTGTTCATTCAATCTTCGTGAAATCTGTGAAACAACAATCGGACTTATTAAAAATCCCGATTTTGATGTTATGGAAACTCTTAAAGCACCTGATTTTATCGGTGGTGCAAAGATTATTTATGACGAAGCACAGATGCGTGAGATTTACCGTACAGGTCGTGGTGGATTTAAGGTAAGAGCAAAATATACTTATGATAAATCAAACAATTGTATTGATATTACTGAAATTCCACCAACAACAACTGCTGAAGCAATAATTGACAAGATTATTGAAAAAGTAAAGTCAAATGCAATTCGTGAAATCAGCGACATCCGTGACGAAACAGATAAAAAAGGTCTTAAAATCACAATTGACTTAAAGCGTGGCACAGATGCGGATAAGCTTATGCAGAAGCTTTACAAAATGACACCGCTTGAAGACACATTCTCTTGTAATTTCAATGTACTTATTGCAGGTGTACCACAGGTACTTGGCGTTGCAGATTTACTTACTGAATGGATAGCTTTCCGTACAGAGTGTGTAAACCGTCGTGTTTATTTCGATTTAACAAAAGCCAAGGATAAACTTCATCTCTTGTTAGGTCTTCAGAAAATTCTTCTTGATATTGATAAGGCTATTAAAATTGTCCGTGAAACTGAAGAAGAAGCAGAAGTTGTGCCTAACTTGATGATTGGCTTCGGTATTGATAAAATTCAGGCTGAATATGTTGCTGAAATCAAACTCCGACATTTGAACCGTGAGTATATTCTTAAACGTCTTAATGATGTCGATGACCTTAAAAAGCAGATTGAGGATATGGAAGATATTCTTTCAAGCAAAGCAAGAGTCAAGAAAATTCTTGTTAATGAGCTTAATCAAGTTGTTGAGAAATACGGCAAAGACAGACGAACAGAAATTGTTTATTCTCAGGAAATTGAAGAGGCAGAGGAAGAAATCGAAGCAGTACCTGATTATCCTGTTACTCTTTTCTTTACAAAAGAGGGCTATTTCAAGAAGATTACTCCTTTGTCACTCCGTATGAGTGGTGAACATAAGCTCAAGGAAAATGACGAGATTATCTCAACTGTTGAAACAACAAACAGTGTTGAGCTTCTCTTCTTTACGAATAAATGTCAGGTTTACAAGTCAAGAGCTTGCGAATTTGACGATACAAAAGCAAGTGTTCTCGGTGATTTCGTAGGCTCAAAGCTTCAGATGGAAGAGGGCGAAACAGCAATATTTATGGCTGTTGTGAAAGAATATAAGGGCTATATGCTCTTCTTCTTCCAGAACGGTAAGGTTGCAAAGGTTGACATTTCAGCTTACGAAACAAAAACTAATCGTAAAAAACTTATTAAGGCATATTCTGATAAGAGTCCTATCGTGAGTGCAGTTTATGTACAACAGGATAAGGAAGTTGTTATGAAATCAACTGCAGGCAGATATTTACTTTTCAATTCAGGTGCAATCTCTGCAAAAACTACAAAGGATAGTCAGGGTGTTGCAGTAATGAGCCTTAAAAAAGGTCATAGAGTTGAGTCTGTAACTGATTTTACTGATGGTATGTTTGCAAAGCCAACTCGTTACAGAACGAAAAATCTTCCTGCAAACGGTGCAATACTTAGTGTAGAGGACCAAGGCGAACAGTTAACTTTTTAAGTGCAAAATGCAAAACGCAAAGTGCAAAATGTAATATTGTAGGGGACGCTGACCACAGCGTCCCGTTGCTTTTTATTGACAAAAAACAACTGAAATGCTATATTTGAATTGATAAAAAATGAAAGGGTGGGGGAAATGACTAAAGAACAGCTTAAAATGTGGATGAAAATTATAGGCTTTGTAATTCTTCTTGCATTCGGTGGTCTGATTATTGCCGGATTAGCGGATGGCACAGGCTTTGTTTACGACTATTTTTATGTACCGTTTTTATTTGTTATCCCACTACTTTTTATTATACCTATTGTCATACTATATGTAATATATATGTTTGTTGAAAAAGGCGAAGCATTGAGGATTATCGCAAACATTCTGGCTTGTGTATTGGCTGTTTGTGTAGTTGGTGGTATTTCACTTTTAAGACATTCCGAATTTATGAACAGATACAGATATGAAGAACTTGAAAGTTCAGCGTATCAGATTGTAAGTAATATTTTTGAGGATGCAACCATAGAAAAAGACGGTCAGTTTTTAGACCCGATTCATCAATCAGTCGGTGATATGCTCGTTTATGAAAGTGAAACTATTCGTTACAATATAGTTGATGATAACGATGCTTTTTGTAGTGTGGATTTGTATTGTGTAGATAACTATATTTTGGGAACAAACAGAATTATCAAAGATTTTGAAGAAGACGGCCTTTTTGATATTTCAAATTGGAATACCTACAATGATGAAATAGTGTTTGAAGATACAGGTAATGGCGAAATCGATGGATTAAAATATAAGTGGTCGTATGGTGAATTAATTGAGAATAATTCTAACGAATTATTTGATTTTAATGAAAATTATATCACAAAAGGTATATTCATGCTCACTTACAAAAATAGTATCTATGTTGCTACTGTCCGTGTCAGCGGTGATGACACAATTCATATCAATATGGAAATGGAAGCAGAGAAAATTGTTGAAATAATTAAATCAATGCATATTTTTTCTGATTATAAATAAAAAACCGACTGTCATAAAACAGTCGGTGCAGACAACTTCGCAAACGCAAATTAAGCACTTGTTGTCTGCAAAAGTATTATGTGAAAATATTATATTAAAATTCATTGAAAAAAATGCCACTTTTTTTAAAAAAACACTTGCTTTTTTCTTTCTGTTGTGTTAGAATATCAAGGCTGTTAAATATAGATGGTTTGGAGGTTGACTCGTTATGGCATGGTATCACATAGTTTTCGGTATAGCACTTATCGTGTTAGCAGTTTTAATTGTACTCTTCGTTCTTTTACAGGAAGGTAATGAGCAGGGTCTCGGTGCCATTTCCGGTGGTTCTTCTGAATCATTCTTTGGCAAGAACAAGGGTAGAACAGATGAAGCAAAGAAAGCATTCCTTACAAAGATTTTTGCAGCTGCATTCTTAGTAATCGTTCTCGTTGCTTCAATCGTAATGATTTTTGCATAATTAAAACTTAAAATCCCGATAATAAATCGGGAAAATATGATCCACTAGCTCAGTTGGCAGAGCACTTGACTTTTAATCAAGGTGTCCG
>CALCTT010000027.1 GCA_937906895.1 uncultured Clostridia bacterium
TAGGCGGCCCTTATAGGGCCTGTGCAAACCACCAGTTCAACTGGTGGTTATGATTCTTTGACAATGTATTGTTACTATGCTATAATTTTATCACAAAGAAACATTAGGAGGTTACATTATGAAGTATCCTAAAATTAAAAATGCCCTATTATGCAGAATACTAATATATATTGTAGTTATCGGTGGTTTTCTTTTTCCGATTATACCTTTGTGTTTAATTCCTTTTATATCAGAAGATGTAAAAATCTTAATTTCTTTTGCACTTGTTGTTGCACTTTTAATTTATATGGTTAAAAACTTTGTAACACTTATGACTATGGATGCTATGCTGGCTTTTATTAACTGTTTTAGGAATGCTAGAACAGAATTTGATTTGCCCGATAATTATAGCACAACGAAGATCCTTCACAAGATTTCTCGCTTCGGAAAATCTTGTGAAGTGCAGCCCATTTATCCGCAACCGGATATGTTAAAATATAAATTCAAAACATCGTGGAAAATTTATTCTAAAGGCACCGAAAAAGTTGTTACAACTTATCAAGTTGAACGTTTGGACAAAGAATTATACTCGAAAATCTTCAATTCAACAAAGAGAAACTCCAAATCACTTATCGGAACAAAAAAGCCCTTATTTTTAGACAAAGAACAGAAAAAAGCACCGTTGAAGCGAATTACTGTTGTTTTCATTTTTGCACAAACTATTGAAGAAAAATTTCGTTCTGATATGTACGATACCCTTTGCAAACAAAATGGGGATGAAATCGATGATTGTTATCTGCCTTGTGTTATCGACCTCGAAAGAAAGCTTTGTTCTTTCAACAGTATGAAGTTTCCTGAGCTTGGTTTGGGACATCATGCTATCAATATAGGAATAAAATTTATATGTAAAACCATTTTTGGAGGTAAACCTTCTTTAGAAAATAACAATCATTTTATTCATGTTGAACTTGATAATTCCCTTGATGATAGTTTGTGGACTTTTTGGAAAAACACTAAAAAAGAAGTTGTCGGTGACGAAAAAGGACGACGCAAGCGTTTTGAAAAAATGGAGCACAAACAGATTATATTTGACAAAGAAGATGAGTTTATCTATGTAAAATGGGAAAACAAAGGATTGTGGCTTTCGGTAATTCTTAATGAAGATACCAGGATTGTCGAAGTCGATAGTATTCATTCCTGGGATTATCCAAAATCAAATATGATTGCAAAAAATACAATAAAAGAAATAGAAAAAACTATCAGCATTTATTTTGCAGGTTTAGGTTATACAGCAAAGTTTACTGTTGATGATTAATATTTGTTTCTTCGGACAGCGCACTGCACCATCTTTATAGTGGTGAGTAAGTGCGCCTTAAGGAAATATATCGACAAAAAATATTGGTTCGTATTTTAATTGTTTAGGTGCACCAAAAAGGTGAAATTGCACTCAAAGAGTGTGGTTTCACCTTTTTTAGTTTTGCAATTAAGGACTTGAACCCTTGGGTTTGTGCGTTAAGAAAATGATTCGGTGAATCATTTTTAGCACAAGACGGTTGGCGGGTACCGAAATTCGTAAGAATTTGGGTCGACAAGCGAATAGTATGCAAGGCGTAGCCTTTGCAGACGGTCAAGTCCGGTCACCAGCACCAAAAATTCCAAGGACGAATAGTTCTTGGAATTTTTACTTATTAGCTATTACTTCTTCCCTTTTCACAAAATATTTCTTGGAATTTTTGGAAGTAAGAAGCAAGAGTTAATAGTGAAAAAGCAAAAAATACAGACACATTTCATTTAATCGCATTCCTTTCGGAGTGCGATTTTGTTTATACAAGTCATATCCACCAAAAAAATCTTTAAAAACACCTTTTAAAATGTAATATTCGTCATTGAACATTACATGCAAAAGTGATAAAATTTATACCGTTTTAATATATATGTTCAGAGGCGAATTTTTATGGAAACTTTACTTTGTTTGTCACTCTGCTTATTTGCAGGTCTGATGCTATCACGTGTAGCAAAGATTTTCAAGCTTCCTGCAGTTACTGCATATCTCGTGGCAGGTATTCTTGTAGGACCTTATGTTCTCGGTTCTTTTCATGTTCCCGGAATCGGCTTTACAAGTATGGCGGATATTGAGGCTTACGACATTATTCCTGATGTTGCACTTGGATTTATTGCTTTTTCAATTGGTAATGAGTTCAGACTTTCTCAACTTAAGCAAATCGGTAAGCAGGCGACAGTAATCGGTATCTTTCAGGCATTAGTTGCGTGCTTGCTTGTTGACGGTGCATTAATTGCTGTTCACTTTATTGCACCTGATAAACTTTCATTACCTGCAGCAATTGTCCTTGGTGCTGTTGCAACCGCAACTGCTCCTGCAGCAACACTTATGGTTGTAAAGCAGTATAAGGCAAAAGGTCCTCTTACAAGCTTGCTTCTTCCTATCGTTGCACTTGATGATGCTGTCGGTCTTATTGTTTTTGCAGTTTCATTCGGTATCGCAAAAGCACTTATTATGGGAAGTGTGGATGTAATTTCAATTATTATTGAACCACTTCTTGAGGTTGTCCTTTCTCTTGTGCTCGGTGCAGTTATGGGTTACTTGTTCACATTCTGTGAAAAGTTCTTCCATTCAAGGTCAAAACGACTTGCAATGTCTGTAACATTTGTTTTCCTTACAGTTTCGTTGTCAATGTTAAAGTTTGAGATTGGCGGAGTTCATATTGCATTCTCATCATTATTATCATGTATGATGCTTGGAACAGTGTTCTGCAATATCTGTGATTTTTCAGAAGAGCTTATGGACAGAGTTGACAGATGGACTTCTCCATTATTAATTTTATTTTTCGTTATAAGTGGTGCAGAGCTTGAATTGTCAATCTTCAAAGACATTGGTATTGTATGTATCGGTCTTGTTTACATACTCTTCAGATGTCTTGGTAAGTATTTCGGTGCATCAATCAGCGCAAAGGCAACAAAATGTGATGAAAATATTGTGAAATACCTTGGTATCACCCTTTTCCCGCAAGCAGGTGTTGCATTGGGCATGGCAATCAAGGCTCATGAATTGGGAACTGAAGGTGCTGTTGTTGCAAACATCACGCTCTTTGCCGTTCTCATTTATGAACTTATCGGTCCATTCCTTACAAAGATTGCACTTCTTAAAGCGGGTGAAATTAACCCTGAAGAAAAGGTAAGTGCAAGAGGCGAAGAAGTAAAAGCATAAATTGAATATTTTTGGATGATTTTAGCATTTTGTTAGAATCATCCTTTTTTATTAGTTGATAGATAAATTGGAGTTTATCGAGCACAATTCGTAGGGGCGGATGCCCACATCCGCCCGCAATAAGTCACCATTAAACCCAAACGGGACGATGTGGGCATCGTCCCCTACAAATGAATCATCGCTACAAATTATAATTTGAAACATTCTTTTTCTTTATTTTCATTGAAAATGATTCTGATATATGATAAACTAATTTTATCTATATGTAAGACGGAGGTCTTTTTATGAAATACACAATTAATACTGATAATTTCAGAAACTTTGACATAGCTGAAATTAATAAACTTTCACCTCGTGCATATTTCATTCCTTATTCATCAAAGGAAAAACTTTGCGAACAGAACGTTCTTACAGAGCGCTATAACAGCGATATGGTAACAGTTCTCAACGGTGAATGGGACTTTAAATATTACGAAAAGGATATGCTTATACCAAAGGAATTCTATACTGACAGAGTTCAGTTTGATAAAGTAATTGTACCGTCAACTTGGCAGAGAACAGGCTATCGCGAGCCTTGTTATCTCAATACTCGATATGAGTTTAATCCAAAGCTTTATCCTGAAATGCCTGAAGAAGTACCGATGGGTATTTACAGAAAGGTTATAAATATTGAAAATCCTGAGAAAGTATATATTCTTACTTTTATGGGTGTTATTTCATCACTTGACCTTTATATCAACGGCGAGTTTGTGGGTTATAGCGAAGGTGCTCATAACTCTGCTGAATTCAACATTTCAAAATATCTTGTGACAGGTGAAAATGAAATTCTTGCAGTTGTCAGCAAATGGTCAACAGGTACATATCTTGAATGTCAGGATATGTTCCGTGAAAACGGTATTTTCCGTGATGTTTTATTAACAGAGCTTGATAAAACATACCTTTATGATTTCACAGTAGATACAGAGAAAAAAGGCAGTACTTATGATTTAACTGTTTCATTTAAGATTAAGGGCGACAAAGAGGGTTGTTCGGTTTCAGCAGAACTTCTTGATGGTGAAAAGGTACTTGCAAAGGAAACTGCTGATGCTCGTGCAAAGTCACAAATCACATTCGCGAACCTTGATGTTAAAGAATGGAATGCAGAAGAACCATATACTTATGACCTTTTTATCACATTTACTGATGCAAACGGTAAAAATACTTGTGTTAAGAATGTTACAGGCTTCAAAACTGTTGAAATTAAAGGAAATGTATTCTATTTCAATAATATGCCAATTAAATTCAAGGGCGTAAATCATCACGATACAAATATGAAGAACGGTTATGTTCTTACCGGAGAGGAAATTAAAGCAGAACTCCAGTTAATGAAAAAATTCAATATCAACTCTATCCGTACTTCTCATTATCCGCCTGACCCGACACTTATAACCCTTGCAGATTTAATGGGATTTTATATCATTGACGAAGCAGATATTGAAACTCACGGTGCAGGGGATATTAAGACTCCTTTTGATAACTGTATTATCAGCCACGACCTTAAGTGGGAAGGCAGATATGTTGACAGAGTAAGTCGTATGGTTTGCCGTGACAGAAATCACCCAAGCATTACAATGTGGTCACTTGGTAATGAGGCTTGGGGATATAATTGTCAGGATTCCTGCTATGATTATATCAAGAACAGCGGTTCAAAAATTCCTGTTCATTATGAAAGTGTAATTCACACAAAGCGTTTTGCTTATGATGTTATTTCCGAGATGTATCCTACTCACGAAAATGTTGAAAGCTATGGTGCATTGACGTCAAAGGATAAGAGATATCACGAAAAACCATATTTTATGTGTGAATATGTTCACGCTATGGGTGTTGGCCCAGGTGCAGTCGAGGAATATTGGGAAAGCATCTATGCTCACGATAACCTTATGGGTGGTTGTGTATGGGAATGGGCAGACCACGCTGTTTATCACGACGGCACAGATAAGTATAAATATCAATACACTTATGGTGGTGACCACGGAGAAGAAAAACACGACAGTAACTTCTGTGTTGACGGTATGCTCTATCCTGACAAAACACCACATACAGGTGCTTACACAATCAAGGCAGTTTACAGACCTGTCAGAAGTAAACACATCAGTGGAAAATGCTTTGAGTTTACTAATACAAACAGGTTCAGGAACAGTAAGTATTTAAAGGTCATCTGGACTCAGCTCGTTAATGGTGTTGAGGTTAAATCAGGTGAATTATGCCTTGATATAGAACCTATGCAGACAAAAACTTATGAAATACCTTATGATAATTTTGATTCAGAAAAAGATTGTCATATCAATATTGCATATTTCGATGGTGACAACCGTTGTGCTTTAGAACAGAGTGTTTTGAGTGATGCTGCAAGATTTACAAAAGGACTTTCAATACAAGGTGAATTTGCAATTTTCGATGAGAATAAGATGCTTACAGTATCTTTTGATGATGGTAGTGTTGCTTTCGATAAAAAGACAGGCGAACTTGTAAGCTACAAAAAGAATAATTGTGAATATATTAATTTGAGTCCTGCAGGTGGTAAAAAAGGCTTTATACCAAATGTTGTAAGAGCATCACTTGATAACGATTCTTACGGTCAAAAAGAGCCTTGGGCAAAAATCAATCTTCACGATGCGGATATTGTTCTTAGTGACTTCCGTTATGTTGATAAATCAATCTATGCACTTGTAGGTGTATCTTATGCAATCAAAAAGGGTCTTAAAAAGTTCTTGCGTGCAGACATTATTTACAAGATTTTCGGTAACGGACTTGTTGAGGTTGAGTGTAAGCTTGATAAAGCATTGTTTGGTTGCAGTCAGCTTCAGCGTTTTGGTGTAACGGTTGAGCTTGATTCACAGTTCAAGAATATCGAATTTTATGGCAGAGGTTCTAATGAAAAAATGGAAAACATCTGCGATATGAAGGAACACGCATACATTGGCATCTGGAAAACAACAGTAGAAGAAATGCACGAACCATATGTAATGCCACAGGATAACGGTAACTGCGGTGCAGTGAAATATCTTAAGCTTTCTAATGAAGCAGGCAATGTTTTCACAGTTTACGGTCAGCCAAAGTTCAGTTTTTCTGCTCATAACTATACACAGAAATCTCTTCATAATGCTAAACATCAGGAGGAACTTGAATTTGTAGATTCAACAGTTCTTAACCTTGATGGTTTTATGAGAGGTACAGGTACAAACACTTGTGGCCCTGACACACTCCCAAAATATTGTGTCAAGACAGATAAGCCACTCCAATTCAGATTTGCATTTAAAGGTGAATAATTATGTTGGAATATAAATGGTTCCCGGCAGGTGTCATTGATGACTCTTTTCGTAATCTTAGAATTGAGATTTTCGTGAAAGAACAGGGTGTGCCTGAGGAAAACGAGTTTGACGACTATGATATGCAAGTACCTCATCTTGTAATTCTTTCAGACGGTGAAGCAGTTGCTACGGGACGAGCGATTCCTTATGGCGAAGATACAGTTAAAATCGGCAGAATTGCTGTAAAAAAAGAAAAACGAGGACTTCATTTAGGCGAAAAAATTGTTCTTGAGCTTTTGCGTAAATCAAAAGAAGACGGAGCAAAAACTGTGAGAGTTGGTGCACAGACTCACGCAGTAGGTTTTTATGAAAAATGTGGTTTTAAACTTTTAGGTACACCTGAATACCTTGAAGAAAACATTCCTCATTACGATATGATTTTGAATTTTTAAGGAGCAAAAATGAAACTTTTTTATAATAAACCACCATCAAAAATGAAACTTAAAAAAGCATATTTCCGTGGTTTTGAAAATCTTTGGGAACAGACATCTCTGCCTTTAGGTAACGGTAGTCTTGGTATGGGTATTATCGGTAATATCAAATCTGATAGAATTGTTCTTAACCATAAAACTCTCTGGGCAGGTGGTCCGTCACCAAAAAGACCTGATTACTGTGGTGGTAATATCACAACTCCCGATAAAGACGGTAAATTACCTGTTGATTATTATAAGGAGATTTACACTGCATTTAAAAATGGTGATAATGAAAAAGCCCATAACCTTTGTGAAAAGTTAGTAGGTATTATGGACGGTTACGGTGGATATCGTTGCTGGGGAACACTTGAATTTGATTTCCCGTCAATTCATTGTGAACAAAACTATCATCGTGAACTTGATATGAACACTGGTGTTTGCACCATGTCTTACGATGCGAAAATGGGGTTTGTAAAGAAAATACACGACAGCAGAACTGCTTTTGTGTCATATCCCGATAAATGTGGTGTTATTCGTTTGAAAAGAGATGGTGAGCCATTAAGTACAGAAATTAAGCTCTCATCAGCACACGGAAAAGCACAATATGAGAATAACAGAATTATTCATAAAGGTGAATTAGAGGATAATGCACTTAAATTCTGTCTTGTGGCAAATGTTATTACCGACGGTACTGCAACTGCAACAGAAAAAAGCATAAAGATTTCAAATGCAACTGAACTTACAATCATTTTTTCAGCCGACACAGATTATACGGATACTTATCCTGTTTACAGAACAGGTGAGAGTGCAGACGAGCTTTTTGACAGAGTAAATAAAATAGTAAAACTTGCAACAGAAAAAGGCTTTGAAAATCTTTTGATTTCTCATAAGAATAATTTCAATGAGCTTATGAATCGAGTAGAAATCGACCTTAACGGTGCAGACGATATATCAGCAGATACTCTTTTATATAAGTATTCAGGTAATGCTTCATACAGAAAAAAAGCAGCAGAATTGCTTTATCAGTACGGAAGATATATGACTGTATCCTCATCTCGTGAAAGTGATATATTACCGTCAAATTTACAGGGTATCTGGAATGTGTCAAACGACCCTAAATGGAGTAGTGATTTCCACACAAATGTAAATCTTCAGATGAACTATTGGCCTGCTTTTAACGGCAATTTGGCTGAATGTTCAAAACCGTTAATAAGATATATCAAATCAATGGTTGAACCGGGAAGAATTACTGCAAAATACTATACAGGTATTGAAAGTAAAGACGGCGAAAAGAATGGGTTCCTTTTCCATACTCAATGTACACCATTTGGTTGGACTTGTCCCGGCTGGAGTTTTGACTGGGGTTGGTCACCGGCAGCAATGCCTTGGATTTTACATAATTGCTATGAGCATTATGAATATACTCTTGATAAAGAAATACTTGCTGAAGATATATATCCGATGTTAAAAGAATGTGCAGAGTATTTCTCAAAGCTTTTAGTTGAAAATGATGGCAGACTTGTAACATATCCTTGCTATTCGCCTGAACACGGTCCACGAACAATGGGTAACACTTACGAACAAGCTCTTTTGTGGCAGTTATATGATGACTCAATCAAGAGTGCAACCGCGTTGAATGTTGATGCTGAATTAGTTGAAAAATGGCAGAATATTCAAGATAGACTAAAGGTTTATGAAATCGGTGAAGATGGTCAGATTAAAGAATGGTACCATGAAAAGAAACTTGGCGAATTCGGTCAGCATCATCACCGTCACATGTCACACCTTCTTGGTCTTTTCCCATGTAATGTAATGAATAAGTTTAAAAATCCTGAACTTATTGATGCTTCAATTGTTTCAATGAATCATCGTACAGATAAGAGTACAGGTTGGTCAATGGGACAGAAAATCAATACTTGGGCAAGAGTAGGTGACGGTGACAGAGTCCTTAAAATAATCGGTGACTTGTTTAAAAACGGCATCTATCCGAATTTCTTTGACTATCATCCGCCATTCCAGATTGACGGTAATTTTGGCTTCACATCAGGTGTCAATGAAATGCTTATGCAGAGTAATTACGGATGTATTGAGTTGTTGCCTGCATTACCAACAGAATGGGATAAAGGTAGTATCAGCGGAATTGTTGCCCGTGGTAATTTCACTCTTAATATCGAATGGGATAATAATCATCTTAAATCAGCAAAAATCACCTCAAATGCAGGAGAAAAGTGTAAACTCTACTATGCAAAAGGCGACTTCGCAGTTGACGGAAAACAATCCGAAAACGGTATGCTTGAATTTGATACGGAAATAGGACATACATATAAAATCACAGTATAATAATTAAAGCCTTGATTTATGAAAAATCAGGGCTTTTTTCTCTTTTACTATTGACAATTGAATACATATTCAACTATAATAACAGTTGAACAAATACTCAACTGAAAGGGAAGTCACAATGTCAAAAAATGAATTCCTTTGCGATTGTAATATGGTGCACGAAGAAATGGTCAATGATACTCTTTCTAAAATGCCAGAAAATAATATACTTGAGAATCTTGCTGATTTTTTCAAAATTATGGGTGATACAACAAGGTGTAAATTGCTATTTGCACTTTTGCAGAATGAGATGTGTGTATGTGATTTGGCAAATGTGCTGTCTATGACAAAATCCTCAATTTCCCATCAGTTAAGCAAAATGAAGGATGTTGGACTTGTAAAATGCCGTAAAAATGGCAAAACGGTTTACTATTCACTTGATGACGGTCATATTTCCGAAATTTTTGAAGTAGGTTTAAACCATATAAACCATAAGAACAGCAGGTGATTTTTATGAAAACAGAAAAGAATATTTTGATTGCTTTTATACTAAATTTATCATTCTCAATATTTGAATTTATAGGTGGAATTTTTACAGGAAGTGTTGCAATTTTATCAGATGCAGTTCATGATATAGGTGATGCGGTAAGTATAGGGTTTTCATATTTCCTTGAAAAGAAAAGTAAAAAACAACCTGACGAAACATATACCTATGGTTATGCACGATTTTCCGTAATGGGTGGTGTAATTACAACATTAATTCTCCTTTTTGGTTCTTGTGCGGTTATTTACAATGCAGTTATACGAATTTTCAATCCTATTGAAATCAACTATAACGGAATGATTGTTTTTGCAGTTATTGGTGCATTAGTTAATTTCCTTGCAGCGTATTTCACTAAAGACGGAGATTCGCTTAATCAGAAGGCCGTTAATCTTCACATGCTCGAGGATGTCCTTGGTTGGTTGGTAGTTCTTGTTGGTGCAATTATAATGCGATTTACCGACATTAAAATCATTGACCCTCTTATGTCAATGGGCGTTGCCGTTTTCATTTTCATCAATGCTGTTAAGAATTTAAAGGAAGTCCTTGACTTGTTCCTTACAAAAATTCCACAGAATATAAGCATAGAGGAAATAAAAGAGCATCTTACAGAAATTGACGGAGTAAAAGATATACATCACATTCATATCTGGAGTATGGACGGTCACCACAATTATGCCACAATGCACGTTGTGGCAGATGGTGATGCTCATACCATTAAGCATAAAATAAGAGATGAGCTTCTTGAACACGGAATTGGTCACGCAACGCTTGAACTTGAAAGTGAAAATGAACATTGTCACGAAGAAAACTGTCACGTTCATTTTGAACACTCATCAAGTCACCACCATCATCACCATCATCATTAAGGTAAAGCTTATGAAAGAAATAGATTCAATAGATTTTGTAAAATACTCGAAAACAGAAGAAATACTGAATTCAGCAACTCACATATTTGGTGCATTTTTAACTGTTGTTGCAACCATAATGTGTATAAGTCGTTCACTAACACTTGAAAGAAAAGATTATCTTGTAATAGGTCTTGTCTATTGCCTTTCAATGCTGACGGTTTTTGTGTGTTCATCAGTTTATCATGGATTGCCACAGTGTAGAGCAAAAAAGGTGATGCGAATGATTGATTATACTGCAATTTACTTTATGCTAATGGGTACAATAACACCGTATATGTTGCTGTCGGTAGCCGAGATTAATCACACATTAGGTTGGATATTATTCACAATATGCCTTGTTGCAACAATAATATCAATTATTCTTACATTGACAGCTTTCAGCAAAACAAAAGCAATAAGAATGATATTATATATTGTAATAGGTCTTTGTGCATTTTCATCATTATTTGTAATAGGGGACAAGGTGGACCTTGATGGCGTAAAACTTGTACTTATGGGAAACGGAGCATATATATTAGGGTTAGTCCTTTTTGCAATCGGTGCTAAAAAGCCATATTTTCATACGGCTTTTCATATTTTAGTAATAATTGGCGCAACCATACATTATGTCAATTTATATCTTTATGTTTTTGTTTAAACAGTCTTGAATTGACAAAATTAATGTGCTAAAATTATAAAAAGATAGAAAAAGGGAGAGGTTATTATGAAAAAAACTAACAAAATATTGTCAGTTGTTTTAGCTCTTGTGTTGACACTTTCAATTTTTTCACTTAACGTGAGTGCAGCGGTTGTTGTACCTGAAATTAAATTGATGCCGAACAGAGCAGCAGCGCAGATTGGCGATATTGTCACTATTTCTGTTACGGTTCCTGAAAATTCAAGACTTTGCAGTCTTAGTCTTGATTTGATTTATGATGAATCAGACTTTGAATTTATTGAGGCGTTCTCTGAATATGTATTTGATGTAGATGCGCTTAATCCCACAATTACAAATCATTCAATAAGATTTGTAGGAACATCAACAAATTACATCAGTGATGAAGCATCAACTCTTTTCACTGCTAAGTTCAGAGTTCTTGATAATTGCAGAGATATATATGCAGTTATAAGAGAAGCTTATGTTATTGATGAAAACGGTAAGCATGTAAATGTAACAATGGATGCAAATATTCTTTCAAACCCTGTTATAATTCATCAGTCAGGTGATGAAAATGTTATATTAGCACCAACCTGTTATGAAACAGGATTTAAAACATATAATTGTCCTTGCGGAGAATTTGTTGAGGAAATAACACCTGCAAAGGGTCATACTTATAAAGACCGAGTATGCGTTGATTGTGGTGCAATAGCTCCTGAAGATGTAGTTACAGTAGCAATTCAGGAACCTTCAGCAACAACAATTCGTAGTGAGGACGGCATTGTTCTTCACGCAATTGTTAAGGGTAACTTGGATGGTAAAACAGTAATGTGGAGTGCAAGTGATGATAAGTGTTTTGATGCTGAAGCATCAGGAAACGAACTAACAATAATTTCAAAGAAAAAAGGTTCTACTGTGTTTACAGCGTCAGTTTATGATGCAGATGGAAGAACAATTGCAACAGCAAGTATTGAAATGGAATCAAAAGCAGGTTTCTTTGACAGAATTGGTGGTTTCTTCCGTAAACTCTTCGGCACAAATGTTATTTACGCTTATTAATTGAATACACAAATAATTCGGTGGAGCATAGTCTCCACCATTTTTTTGCCTTTCTGTCACATAAATTATAATTTATCGAGATGATTTATTTGTAGGGGACGATGCCCACATCGTCCCATTTGGGTTTAACGGTAACTTATTGCGGGCGGATGTGGGGTGCGGGTGTCCAGTGG
>CALCTT010000028.1 GCA_937906895.1 uncultured Clostridia bacterium
AAGCTTTGCAATATTAGCACCTGCAATCTGTGGTCCGTAAGCAATACCCTTTTTAAGCTCTTCTGTTGCACGCTGGTCCATATAGCTGAATGCACGACGAACGTGATTTCCCTCTTTATCAACAAGAACTAAGCCCTGCATCTGTGAACAGAATGAAATACCATAAACGTCTTTAGGGTCAACGCCTGCTTCAGCCATAACTTTCTTTGATGTTGAACACATTGCTGCCCACCATTCGTCAGGGTCCTGTTCAGCACCACCATTTGGCATAATATAAAGTTTATAGCCCTCACTTGCAGCAGAAATAAGTTCGATTGTCTTTCCTATTTTGAAAAGACAAGTCTTAACACCTGTTGTACCTATATCAAAGGCAAGAGCATAAATTTCTTTTTCCATATTCATTTTCTCCTTCAACTTAAAAGTTGTATATACAATAATATTATCATATTAAAGTGTTTTTGTACAGAATTATTTTAATTAGTTCTCTGCTTTAAGATTTTTCATTTCCTTGCTGAAAACAATTGCAAATGTAATTGATGCAGTTATTATTGAAATTGCATCTGAAACAGGCTCTGCAAGGAATACTGCAAACACCTTATTCTCGAAGAAATTAGGTAAAATATAAATCAAAGGCACTAAAAGAATTACTTTTCTTAAACAAGCAATAAAAAGTGATGCCTTTGCTTTGCCAAGAGCAATAAAAGTCTGCTGAACTGCCATTTGTATTCCAAAGAATACCATTGCACAACCATAAAGACGAATTGTCCATGTTGCAGTTTCCACTAATTCCGGATTGTCGTTAAATATTCCTATAAAGAACTGCGGGAACAGTTCAATTGCCATACCGAATATAAATACATAAGAGAAGCAAATAGTCAAAAATGCTTTAAAAGCCTGTTTTACTCTGTCAGCATTTTTTGCACCATAGTTATAACTGATTATAGGCTGTGCACCCTGACCGATACCTTGAGCAGGTACCCATGCCATCTGGAAAACTGTTGTGCAGATTGTCATAGCCCCTACGGCAATATCACCGCCATACTTCTGTAATGATGAATTAAATGCCACATTGATTACAGCTTCAGTTGCATTCATAATAAACGGAGAAATGCCGAGTGCAAATACAGGTAAAAGAATTTTTGCAGACGGTAAAAGATTTTCTTTTCTTATTCTGAGTTTTGTTTTTTTACCAAGCAAAAAGCAAAGCACCCATATTGCAGAAACTGCTTGAGAAATAATCGTCGCAACAGCAGCACCGCTGACCCCCATATCAAAAGCAAAAATAAATATAGGGTCGAGGATAATATTACAAATTGCACCTATAAGCACAGTTGCCATACTGATTTTTGTAAAGCCTTGTGTTGTGATAAACATATTAAGTCCAAGGCTAATCATAACAAAAATTGAGCCTGCTGAATAAATCTGCATATACGGAAGTGCATATATTATTGTTTCTTCACTTGCACCGAAAAGCAGTAAAAGCTTTTCACCAAAAACCATAAACAACACGGTCAATACAATAGCAAAGAAGAACAATAGCACAAAACAGTTACCAAGAATTTTCTCTGCTTTTTTAATATCGCCTTTTCCCATTTCAATAGCAGCACGAGGTGCACCGCCTTGAGCTACAAGCATTGTAAATGCAGATATAAGAGTAATTACAGGTACACAAAGTCCCACACCTGTAAGCGCTACCGTGCCCACATCTTCCATGTGTCCTATATAAATTCTATCCACCACATTGTAAAGAAGATTTACAATCTGTGCAAGAATTGCAGGAATACTCAATTTAATTATAAGGCTCCAGATAGGTGACGTGGCCATTTGTTTTGATATATCTTGTCGTTTATCCATTTTCTCACCCGATTGACATTTATTTAATCAAATACTGATATTTTTCTAAATAATCTTTTATTTCATTTTTTGTTATATATTCCGTCAAACAACCTACACCTGTAACACACTTACCGCCTGTAATGTTACCTGCTAAAATACACTTTCTGAAACCAAAATCATTGTAAAGTCCGTAGATAAAACCCGAAAGGAATGCATCTCCCGCACCTGTCGCATCAACACAGGAGAACTCGTCGATATTATCCACAACAAAATAGTCGTTATCAAAACCTGCACAACCAAGTTTGCCGAGTTTTACAACAGGTTTCTCAAAATATTCGTGGAGAATTTTAAGAGCCTCTTTATAATCTTTTGTACCTGTCAACTTCTCTGTTTCATCAATGTTAGGAGTATAATAATCAGCAACCTCAATTAATTCCTTGTGTTTCTCAATAGACATATCATCACTATATCCCGTATCAAGCACAAGAATTGTACCGTCTTTTTTGAGTTCCTTATATACAGGAATGATTTTTTCCTGCATGGCTACAACCTTTGCACCTTTAAGAGAATTGTAGATTTTTTCTAACATTTCGTCAGAATATGTTTCAGTTCCGCCATAAGACACAAAAGTCCTGTCCGTACTTGTTATAATTGCCGATGTCACATTCAAAGGATAATTTATACTTTCAAAGATTTCATACTGTGTTCCGCTTTTAGTAAGTTCGCTTTTTGCAAACTGAGAAAACATATCGTCACCTAAAAAAGTACCGATTTTTGCAGGAACACCTAAACGGGAACAATTTATCATTGTTGCAGGAAGTCCGCCACCAAGACATACCTTGAAATCTTTTGAGTAGATTTCTTCACCCTCATTAGGAATTCGTGGCATTCCCGAATAAAGTAAATCAACATTCAATTTTCCGAATGCACCAACAAAACTCATTTCCATGCTCCTGTAAAATCTTTATTAAGCTCAATATAACTGCCAACCAATTTCTCCGCAAGTGAATATGAACCCACCAACGGATGAAGATAAAGGCAGTCAACAGCACTTTCTCTGTCGCAATTTATAATCGCCTTTGACGCAAGTCGTTCATAGGCCTTAACTCTTGTTATAATCTCTTTATTTTCAAAAGGCACTTCACCTATCGCAACAGGTGTCACCTTACCGTTTTTAATTTCACAGGAAATCTCAACAGTATCACTTTCGTCAAGGAAATCAATAGCCTTGTTATCATTTGGAATGCAAGCAATCATTCTGCATTTTTCTGTTGAATTTTTAGCATCAATTATCCCAAGTGCTACGCCTGCATAACCACCGTCATCAGGTGCGTACATATCAAAATGCCAAGTTGAATTTCTCTTTTCGCCTGTTTCACTTGCCATATATGAATTTTCACGAAGACCATAGTAATAATCGAATATTTCCAATGCTTTTTCAAAATCATTTTCAATATCTATATTTGACAATTCCTCTGTCATTTTCTCATTTATATCGGCAATTTGCTCACCGCGGGTACGCTCTGCATTAAGGATATTTTCAACAGCCTTTTCACGGTTATAAAAATAATACATATATTCATTTGGAATATACTGTTTTCGCATTAAAAAGTCCTTATCGAAATATCGCAAATCTGTATTTTCATAAGCCTTATCATCACTTACAATTTTTGATGTAATATCAACACCGTCTGCTTTGATACATTTAAAGAAAGATAAGTGATTAAGACCATAGCAAAGTGCCTCCAAATGATTTTCGGGATAGCCATACAGCTCTTCAAATCGTCTTAACATTCCACTCGGTGCATCACAAATACCGTAAGTAAAATCATATCCCATATCACGAAGAGTCTGTGATACAACACCTGCAGGATTTGTGAAATTAAATACCATAGCATCCGGCTTTGCATACTGTTTCACCAATTCACAGTATTCTTTTAATGCAGGAATACTTCTCATAGCAAATGAAAAACCTGCCGCACCAGTTGTTTCCTGACCGAGAATTCCCAAATCCAATGCAATTCGCTCGTCACGGCAACGCATACGGTCACCGCCTGCACGGATTGTTGTGATTACATAATCAGCATCTGTAATTGCCTCTTTACCGTCAGTTGTCAATGTGAATTTCAAAGCAGGACAAAGACGGCGAGAGACTTCTCCCGCCATCTTGCCGTAAATATTTAGTTTTTTCTCATTGTTATCCATAAAGACGAGTTCTTTTATTCCCATCTTCTGAGCTCTGCCCGCAATACTCTTTGCAAGAAACATTGAACGGACTCCGCCACCACCGATAACTGCAAGTTTCATAATATTCACCTATTAAAGAACATCAAACACATTGCTTTCGCCACTATCCAAATTGAGTCTGAGTGTCTTATCAACACCGTCTTCTGTGAAATCAAGACGAATCACATCGTCACTCTCAAATTCTGCAAAATTAACCTTGTAATCCTTATCCTTAAAGAAATCCTTAAGAATATCAATTCTGTTATCGTCAAAGTCACCTGCATTGTCAGAAACAAAGAGGACATTTCCGCAAATTGAGTTCACCTTACCGTGAAGAAGCTTCTGTTCCCAGTTGTAACCGATATTAATGTCACGAAGGAAGAATACATCAGGGTCGTTACAGAATGCTCTGCCGTCAAGGTGATTACGGAAGATTGTATTTGTAATTGCATTCTGTGATGATGGAATTTCATTGTTAAATCTGATACCTGTAACAATAGAATTAATGTTAAGGCTCTTTTTAAGTTCAAATTTCCAGTTCTTGTTTACGTCACAGCTGATACGGCAAGCATCAAAGATACCCATACAAGCACCAAGAGGCACACCGCAACCGAGAATCCACTTATCACCACAAGCCTCACGGAGCAAATCAACACCGTCACACATAATTTCACCACGTGTTTTGCCGTTACGAGGTTCAATACACTGACTGTAAAGGAAGTCAAGCTTAACCATATCATAGCCCCAGACATTGAGAACTGTGTCGAAAACTTTCTTTATATATGCACGAACATCAGGATTGTAAATATCAAGAGTGTATGCACCGCCCCAACCCTGACAGCCAAGCATCTTTTTGCCTGTTTTATTCCATCTGATAAGCCAGTCAGGATGCTTCTTCGCAATAATTGAAGAAACTTGTGCACTGAAAGGAGCAAGCCAGATACCTGCCTTATAACCCTTCTTGTGAATTTCATCTGCAATATATTTCATACCCTTTGGGAATTTTTTATGGTCAGTAATGAGCCAGTCACCAACGGCGTGCTGATAACCGTCGTCAACCTGGAAGATATTAACCTCTTCACTTGCTCTGTCAAGTCCGTTAAGGTCACGGATAATAATCTTTTCATCAATATTCTGGAAATAGTTATACCATGATGTATATCCTGAGAGATGCTTGATTGCAGGTTTCTTGCAGCCAACAAAGTCAAAGAAATACTTATCCATAACTTCGTCCATATTGCCCTCGATAATTGCAATATCGAACATTTCGTATTCCTGACCTTCTTTAAGCACAAGGCCTTCAACATCTTTCTTAACCTTGAACTTTCCATCGTTCATATCTACATCAAAAATTGTAAAGCCCTTGCGTTCACTTCTTGACCCGTAAAGCTTGATTTCCTTTTCGCCCTTTTCACGGAAATAACAGTATGTATAAGAATGGAATTTTCCTTTTTCCCCATATTTTTCAAAGTGATAGTCACCTGAAAGTCCTGCAAAATGAGCAGTGAACTTTGTTATTCTTGCAGGCTCAAAAAGTCCCTCAAATGTATCATCCTTTGAAAATTCACGAGATGTTGTCCAAGCCTGATAACCGTTTGCATAGAAAAGGTCGTCACTGTCAAAATCCTTTTCGTATTCAAGAACACAAGTTACCATTTCAAAGTTTTTCTTTGCAGTAAGCACACCTTTGATGCTGTCATCAGTTTTTTCATATTTGAATGAGAAAAACTTGTTGTCAAAATTCTTACAACGAACAATTGCACCATTTTCTTTTACGTCAGCATAAAATTTACACATGGTAATTCCCCCTAAAATCTTTTCATACATAATAAGTTTAACATATATACAAATTAAAATCAATAAAAACTATTCACGATTATTCCATAGTACAAATTATAATTTATCGAGGAGATTCTGTAGGGGCGATTCACGAATCGCCCGCTTGTAACATCATGACAAACTTTGAAACGGGTCATTCATGAATGACCCCTACAAGGGTACATAATCACTATCAGTCATTCCTACAAACTCCAATTTGCTAAACAAAAGTTGTTCATAAAGGATATAAAATTAAGGAAGTTCACTTTACGTGAGCTTCCTTTTTGTATTTATCTGTTTATTTCAGGGTTTTCTGTTCTGCCCATAATATAATCCATACTGACATTATAAAAATCAGCTAAGGTTATAAGCGTTTCGGTAGGCGGTATTCTGTCACCATTTTCAAATTTAGAAAGTAATGCCTGTTCGATTCCTGTTTTCATTTGTAAAGAAATTTGTGTTAACCCTGCCTGTTTGCGAAGCTTTTTCAAATTGTTTGTCATAACATCACCTTAATGACATTATGTCATATTTTCTATTGACAATTATGACAATCTGTCATATAATTTTTCTAAGGAAAGATTTAAAATTCTTACAATTTTACCGAAAAGTCTGCAGTTTTGCAGAAAAAATCTGTAGTTTTGCATTTTATATTGAATTTTGCATCGAATTTTTTAAAATGAAATTGTTATAACAATTTTAAAAATATTTAAGGAGGAAATAATTTATGAAAAACAATTTTAGCAAATTCCTATCAGTTCTTCTGTCATTGATAATGGTATTTTCCATTATTCCGCTGTCAGGTATTACAGCTTATGCTGATACATTTTCAGGCACTTATGATGGAAGTGACACTTGGGTCTTGGATACTGAAACAGGTGTTCTTACCATTTCAGGTGAAGGTGCTATACCTAATTATTCGGCAACTGACGATAAAAACCGTAGTCCTTGGTTTTCATTGAGAGGTCATATTAAATCTGTCGTTATCGGGTCCGGAATTGTATCAATAGGTAATGCGGCTTTTTATGATTGTTCAAATCTTGAAAGTGTTTCACTCCCCGATGATATTATGTCAATCGGCAGTTATGCGTTTAATAGTTGTGAAAACCTTAAAGGCATAACTATCCCTTATGGGGTACAAAGAATAAATCCTTCTACTTTTGTGGGTTGTACAAGCCTTGCAGAGGTTAATATTCCTGAAACAGTTACAATAATCGATAATAGTGCGTACAAAGGTTGCAAAAGTCTTACAAGCATATCACTTCCAAGCAAATTAGAATCGATTGCATTTGGTGCATTCTGGGGATGTGAAGGTCTTACGGATGTAGTTCTTCCTGAAAGTGTAACATTTCTTGGTGGCTATGCATTCAGAAATTGTTCAAATCTCAAAACCGTAACAATTCCTGCAGGTGTTGACAACATTCAAAGCAACACATTTACGGGTTGTACAGCTCTTACAGACATATATTATAGTGGTACTCTTGAGCAGTGGAATGAAGTAAGTAGTTTTACCCGTGAAAATGTGACTGTTCATTGTGCAGGAATTGACCATACACACGAATTTACTGAATGGTCTTTTGTTGAAGAACCTACCTGTGACGATATGGGTCTTGAATATCGCAAATGCGAAACCTGTACTCTTGAAGAAGAGAAAGGAATCCCAGCAACAGGCCATGATTATGTCATTGAAGGAATTCCACCAACTTGTACACAACAAGGATATACAAAATATAAATGTTCAATTTGTGGTGACAGTTATACTACTGATGCTGTTGAAGCTCTTGGACATACTTATAATGAAGGTACAATTATAGCACCGACATGTACCGGTAAGGGTTCAACAAGATATGACTGCTTGAATTGTCAATATTTCTATCAGACCGATTATGTTGATGCCTTAGGTCATAAATACGAAACCGTTGTAAAGGAACCAACTTGTACAGAGGAAGGCTATGTAATAAATATATGCACTGTATGTGGTTTTAAGGACAATGTTAATCGTGAATGGATAAATGCAACAGGTCATAATGTTGATACGTGGGAACGTATTTCTGAATCAACCTGTACAGTCAGAGGAATGGAAAAGGGCTTCTGTTCAAACTGTAATCAGTATATTTATCAATATGATAATCCACTTGGTCACAACTATGGTGAATTAAAGGTTGAATATGAAGCAACCTGTACGAAAGACGGACGAGAATCCAAAGAGTGTTTAAGATGTGGAAATAAGACGGCGGTAGAAATAATCCCTGCAACAGGGCATACTTATGGCGAATGGGAACAGGTAGATGACGCAAAATGCGGAGAATACGGCAGATTTGAACGTGTCTGTTCAACTTGCGGAAATGTCAATGTTATGTCTGCCCCCGGTGCTCACACCTATTCAATTGAATATAATGTTGTAGAGGCTACTTGTACAACCGCAGGAAGCAAAACTGTTGAATGTTCAGATTGTGGCAAAACAACAGATGAAATAATCCCTGCAAAGGGTCATAGCTACACATCTGAAATCACAAAGCCTGCAACACAAACCACAACAGGCATCAGAACATACACATGTGAATGTGGCGACACTTACACCGAAGTAATCGATGCACTTCACACCCATAAATATGAAAGTGTTGTAACAGCACCAACTTGTACGGAAAAAGGTTATACAACTTATACTTGTGAATGTGGTGATACATACACAGAAGCAATTGATAAGATTGACCATAATTATGAAAGTGCTGTAACTAAACCAACCTGCACAGAGCAGGGCTATACAACATATACTTGTGAATGTGGAGATAGCTATGTTAGCGATTATGTTGATGCAGCAGGTCACAAAAAAACAAGATACCCTGAAAAAGCACCAACCTGCACAAAAGAAGGTTATACATCATATGTAAGATGCAGAGCCTGTGGCGAGTATTTTGTTGCTCGTGAAATCATTCCTGCACTTGGTCACGATTTTACAAAATGGAAGATTTGGTACGAGCCAACTTGTACAGAGTATGGCGAAGAATATCGTTATTGTAACATTTGCGGTGATGAAGAATTCAGAGAAATCGATATGATTGGTCACAATTATGAAACAGTAGTAACAGCGCCAACTTGTACAGAAAAAGGTTACACAACATATACTTGTTCTGAGTGTGAGGATTCATATATTGAAAACTATGTGGATGCAATCGGTCATACAGTCAAAGAGTATGAAAGAGTAGTGATAACGCCTACATGTACTGAGACAGGACTTAAAGAATTTGTATCTTGTTGTACAGAATGTGATAGTCTTATCAGCAAGGAAACTGTAACAATCGATGCACTCAGTCATACTCCTGCACAATTTGTTTATGAAAATTCAATTGACTCAACCTGCACACAGAATGGAAGTGTTGACAAGGTCGTTTATTGTTCGGTATGCAACGAGGAAATAAGTCGCGAAACAATTGTTATCGATGCAACGGGTCACGCTGACAATGATGGTGACGGATATTGCGATATGGATAATGAGCTTCTCGACCCAACAGTAGAATGTGACTGTAATTGTCATAAGTCAGGTATCAAAAAATTCTTCTTCAAATTCGCACTTTTCTTCCAAAGAATTTTTGGTTCAAACAGAACTTGTTCTTGTGGCGTAACACATTATTAATTTAATATACAACGGCATGGCGGGGTTTTGCGACCTCGCCATTGTTGTTTCATTTCCAAATTTGTTCTTCGCATTAAAAATATAATTCTGCACAAAAATTTTCGTATTAATTTATACATCCCGTCAAGTGACTTTTTCATTGTTTTTCGATATACTTAATTGAAAAGTTTAAATCAGACAGGGTGATAACCTATGAACAATACAGAATACGCTATTCCTGCAAAAACTCAGAGTGGAAAATATCTTTTTGCTTACTTTGTTGGCAATGAACCCGAGCAGGAGCGAATCCACTTTGCAGTAAGTGAGGACGGATATAATTTTGAAGCTCTTAACAATAATGAGCCTGTAATTATTCAGACAAAAGGAAAACAATGTGTCCGTGACCCATATATTGTAAAAGGTCAGGACGGATTTTATTACATTATCGGCACGGATATGAAAAGTTGTGAGGGCTGGACTTCAAATCATTCACTTGTCACTTGGAAATCTGCTGATTTAATCCATTGGACCGACGAAACTATTATTGATATGCGAAATTTTGACGGTGATTTTAAAACTACAACACGAGCTTGGGCTCCGCAAGCAATATGGGATGAAAAAGCAAAAATGTATATGGTCTATTGGGCTCACTCTGACGAGAAAAATGATGTTGCACAGATGTATTATGCACACACATCCGATTTCAAGACAATAACAAAACCATCACTTTTATATAAACGCCCCGGAATACAGACTATTGATGGCGATATAGCATACAACAAGAATAACGAAAAATTTTATCTTTACTTTAAACACGATGAGGACCAGACTATTGCTTATGTCACATCAAAAAAATTAACAGGACCTTATGAAGATAAGCCTGTTGTGGTTTCTCTCGCAAAAACAGGCGTCGAAGGTAGTGAAATTTATAATATAACAGGTACAGACCAATGGGTAATGGTTATGGACGAATATGGCACGGACCGTTTCTTTATGCAACAAACAACCGATTTTGAGAATTTCTTGCCTGTAAATCCTGACGATTACAGTATGAAATTTAATCCTCGTCACGGTGCAATCACATCAATTACAGACGAGCAATACAAAGCATTAGTCGAACATTTTGGGAAATAAAAAATGACAGGATTTGAGTTTTACCTCATTTCCTGTCTTTCATTTTACAGTGATTTAATTTTTGCTATACATTCTTCGCAGACGCTCATTTCATTATTGATATTTTCTTCTGCTCCGCAGATTTTGCATTTCGGATTAAGTTTTTCAACAATAATTTTTCCATCCTTTTCTGTAATTCTGACTTCTGAAAGGTCGTTTATTCCTGTCTTTTTTCTATATTCTGCAGGAAGAACGATTCTGCCCATATTGTCTAATTTTCTAACAAATTGTGTCATTTTTGTCACTCCTCTGTCTTTTTTGACATATATTACCATATATTATAACAGAAATTTGTCGAAAAACATAGAAGTAAATAATTTTTTTTAAATTTTTGTATTTGTTGAAATACTTTATATATTGTGATAAAATATTTAAAAATATTTTTCAGGTGATATATTATGGATTATTATTTCTCAAAAAGAATTTCAGAGCTTCAGCCATCTGCAATTCGTGAAATTTTAAAGGCTACTCAGGACCCGTCTGTTATTCCTTTCGCAGCAGGCAATCCTGATGCTGCAGCATTCCCTATTGATGAGGTCAAAAAGATTTCAGCAGAAATTTTTGAAAACTCTCCTGTTACTGCTTTGCAGTATGGTGTAACAGAGGGTTATAAGCCACTTATCGAAAGACTTACAACTTTTGTAAAAGACCGATACAACATCGGTAAAGATTTTGACTCACTTATCGTAACATCAGGTGCACAGCAGGTTATGGACCTTGCTACAAAGGCACTCTGTGATTTTGGCGATACAGTTATTTGTGAATGTCCGTCATTTATCGGCTCACTTAACTGTTTCCGTTCTTACGGTTGCAAACTTGCAGGCGTTCCTGTTGAAGCAGACGGAATAAATATTGAAGCATTGGAAGAAGCTATTAAAAATGCTGTAAATCCAAGGTTCATTTATACAATTCCAAACTTCCAGAACCCGTCAGGTGCTACAATGAGCCTTGAGAAGAGAAAAGCAGTTTATGAGCTTGCTAAAAAGTACGGTTTACTTATCCTTGAGGACAACCCTTATGGCGATTTAAGAGTTTCGAGTGAAGATGTTCCGTCAATCAAGAGCTTTGACGAGGACGGAATCGTAATTTATGCAGGTTCATTCTCAAAACTTTTAGCACCGGGTATCCGTGTTGGTTATATTGTTGCTCCGTCACCAATCATTGCTAAAATGACTGTTGGTAAGCAGGCTGCTGACGTTCACACTCCTGTTTTCTCACAGATGCTTGTTGACAAATGGATGGAACAGAATGATGTTAATGAACACATCGAAAAAATCCGTAAAATTTATCGTGAAAAGTTAAATCTTATGTGCGACCTTATTGATAGTGAACTTGGTGATTTTGTAAAATATGTTCGTCCTGAAGGTGGACTTTTCGTATGGTGCGAATTGCCTGAAAGCGTTAATATGCTCGATTTTGTTAAGGAATGTATTGCAAATAAGGTTGCAGTTGTTCCGGGTACAGCATTTATGATTAACGATGAACATACAAATTGCTTCAGAATGAATTTCTCAACTCCTTCAAAAGAAAAAATTGTTGAAGGTATGAAAATTTTAGGTAAGGTTAAGGAAAAATATATTGGATAAGAAAAATTACACACTCACTGACCTTTCTGTTATCAAAAAGGTTATGAGTGACCACGACGTTACATTTTCAAAAGGCTTAGGACAAAATTTCCTTGTTAATCCGACTGTTTGTCCTCGTATGGCAGATGCTGTACGAGAAAGCACAGACGGTAAAATTGGCGTGCTTGAAATCGGTGCAGGTGTTGGTGTTCTAACAAAAGAACTGCTCCAGAGATGCGATAAAGTTGTCTGTGTTGAGCTTGACACAAGACTTTTTCCTGTGCTTAACGACACGCTTGCAGGATATGACAATTTAACACTTATCAATGAAGACATTCTCAAAGCAGACCTTGATAAAATCGTTAAGGAGCATTTTGAGGGAATGGAAATTTTTGTGTGTGCAAATCTTCCGTACTATATTACTTCCCCTGTTATAATGCGACTTTTAGAGGAAAAACTACCTTTCAGTAAAATAATTGTTATGGTGCAAAGAGAAGCGGGTGACCGTCTTTGTGCAAAAGTCGGCTCAAGAGAAAGCGGTGCCGTAACAGTCGCAGTTAATTATTATGCAGAGGCAAAGAAGCTTTTCGATGTTTCTCGTGGTTCATTTTTCCCAAGTCCAAAGGTTGACAGTTGTGTTATACAGCTTGACCTGACAAAAAAAGGTTATTATAAAGTAACTGACGAATCAGTTTTCTTTAAAATGGTTAAATCCGCTTTTGCACAAAGAAGAAAAACTATTCTCAATTCCGTTTCAAGCGGTATGGGAATAGAAAAAGAAAAATTAGCACTTGCAATCGAAAAATCAGGTCTTTCACCTACCGCTCGTGCAGAAGCGCTTACAATGGAAGAATTGGTAACACTTTCAAATAATATTTGTGAGGTTAAATAAATGAATTACAAATACAAAACTCGTGGCACTTGTTCACGAGAAATCTCTTTTGAATTGGAAAACGGAATCGTGAAAAATGTTTCCTTTTATGGTGGTTGCAACGGTAACCTTAAAGGAATCTCTGCACTTGTGGAAGGAAAAAAGGCAGAAGAAATTATACCCCTTATCAAGGGCATAAAATGTGGTTTTAAGCCCACCTCCTGCCCTGACCAGTTAGCTTCAGCCCTTCAAGAGGCATTGAATGAACAGAACTGATATTTTTAAACCTGCCTCAAGAATTGCCGTTGAAAATCTTAAATCACACGGTTTTGAGGCATTTTTAATCGGTGGTAGTGTTCGCGATTTCATTATGGAATTGCCTATCGGTGATATTGACATTACAACAAATGCAACACCAACACAGGTTAAAGAGGTTTTTGAGTGTTTTCGTGTTATTGATACAGGCATTAAACACGGTACTGTTACTGTACTTATTGATGATGAGCCTATTGAAATAACCACATACAGAAGCGAAGGCACATATTCTGACAATCGTCATCCCGATAGTGTCGAGTTTTCAACGTCCCTTTCAGATGATGTTATTCGTCGTGATTTTACTATGAATGCTATCGCTTATGATTTTACTGATGGATTTTGCGACCTTGTTGGTGGAATTGATGATATCAACAACAAAACTATCCGTTGTATTGGTGATGCAGAAACAAGATTTCGCGAAGATGCTTTGAGAATCCTTCGTGCTTTGAGATTTTCTTCTGTTTTAGGTTTTACTATAGAAGAAAACACAAAAAATGCAATTCACAAATGCAAAGAATTATTAAGCAATATTTCCGCTGAAAGAATACAGGTAGAATTTGTAAAACTAATTTGTGGCAAAAATGCTTATAATGTACTCCAAGAATTTTCAGATGTTATCGCTGTTTTCATTCCGGAAATTAAGATATGTATAGGTTTTGAACAAAAAAACAGACATCATTGTTACGATGTATATACCCATATTTTAAAATCGGTAGAAAAAAGCAATCCTGAACCTGTAACTCGTCTTTCTTTATTTTTCCACGATATTGCAAAGCCCGTTGTTGCTCATTTTGACGAAAAAGGTGAACAGCATTATTACGGTCATCCAAAGAAAAGTGCAGAAATCACAGAGGAAATATTAACAAGACTTCGTTTTGACAATGACACAAAGAATAAAGTTGTGACTCTCGTGAAATTCCACGATTCACCTATAATGATTAATGATAATATTCTTCCTGACAAAAAACGACTTAAAAGAATTATGTCACAAATCGGAAAAGAATTAATCTTTGACCTTATTCACATTAAATATTGTGATAACTCTGCTCAAAATCCCGAATATTTTCGTGGCGAAGAATTTTATAAAACAACTTATGATATGATAAACGAGATTATCGAAGAAAAAGAATGTTTCTCTGTAAA
Organism: uncultured Clostridia bacterium; assembly: GCA_937906895.1. GTDB lineage: Bacteria > Bacillota > Clostridia > Oscillospirales > Acutalibacteraceae > Fimenecus. The sequence continues at coordinate 14,561 of CALCTT010000028.1, forward strand.
AGAATTGAAAATCAATGGTAACGACTTGATTACAATGGGTTTTAAAGGCAAGACAATCGGGAAAATTCTCGACACTGTTCTCGACCTTGTTATAAGCGAAAAAATCAACAATGAAATCAACGAAATTACAGATTATGTCCATTCTCACTTTAAGCCTTGACTTTAATTTATTATTTTTTTATAATCAATATATAAATATAAATTCAACTTATAAGGAGCGAAAAAAATGAAAAAGGTTTTATCTTTAATTTTAGCAACACTTATGATTTTTGCGATGATTCCTGCTGTTTCTGCAGCAACTCCAACAATTACAACAACTGTTAATAAAACAAGCGTTGTTGCAGGTGATGTTGTTACATTGACGGCAAAGGTTTCTGCAAATTCAAAGCTTTGCGCGTTGACTTATGAAATCAATTATGACACAACTGCTTTTCAGGTGGTTTCAAATTCAGGTTCATGCAAAGGTGTTTTTGGTACAGAATCTTTTAACCCTACATCAGGCAATATTAAATATTTAGGTGCATCTGCAAATGCTATCAGCAATACTTCACAGACATTCTTCACAATTCAGTTCATGGCTTTAAAATCAAACGGTACAATTTCTGTTAAAGTTACTGAAGCTTATACTGTTTCAGGCGCAACAGGTGAAACAAATGTAACATCAGCAGTAAATTCTGCTTCAGCAAAAACATTTACATTTACTTCAAATTATTTAAGCATGAGAACACCGTCACAAAAAACAATCCGTTATAAGGATGGTATCGTTCTTCACGCAGATGCAATTAAATCTCTTCCATCAGGTTCAAAAGTTGTATGGACTTCAAGCAACGGTAATTTCAAGACATCTGCTTCAGGTGATAAGGGTGAAAACTTAACTATCATCTCAAACTCAAACGGTAGCACAGTATTTACTGCTACACTTTACAGTTCAAGTGGTGCAAAATTAGATTCAGTTACTGTTGAAATGACATCAAAGGCAGGGTTCTTTGATAAAATCGGCGGTTTCTTCCGCGGACTTTTTGGTATGACAAAAATTTACGCTGAATAATTGTTTGTTTTTTTCATATTTTCCTTAAAAATGGGGCAGCTCAATCGGAGCTGTCCTGTTTTTATTTTGGCACGAAAAAGGCATCTATCATTTCGTCGATAGATGCCTTTATTTAATACTGTGCATTGATTTCTTTCATAACTGTTGATGCTATCGGTACTGCACTTTGTATTGCAGAGGTTGTATTTTCCACAACAACGATAATTGCAAATGGCGTTTCTTCATTCTGAGAGTATCCTACAAAAAGTGCATTTGGCTTTGCATCCTCGTCATCACTGATTTCTGCCGTACCTGTTTTTCCGCACATATTAAGATTTGGAAAACGCCAATCACCATATTCATTTTTTACGTTTGAACGAAGAACATTATCAAGACTCTGTGCCACAGAATTGGTGAAGTATTCTCCCAAATCGCTTGTCTTTTCTGTAAATAACACTTCACCTTCGGGATTTGTAATTTCACTTACAAGATAAGGAGATGCTGCGACACCACCATTGGCAATTGCCGAAATAATTATAAGCATCTGACAAGGATTGATAAGTGTTGTATATTGACCGATTCCCGCCCAGCCAATATCAAGCGCTGTTGACTCGCTCAAATTAATTTTACTCTTTGCACAACTGATTTTATCACTTACAGTTAATTTTTTCGTATTAAAACCAAGTCTTTCTGCAGTTACAGTAAGTTTTTCTGCACCAAGCTCGTCTGTAATCTTTGCAAAAGCACAGTTACAGGACTTGTTCATAGCAGTTTCAAAATCAACGTTTCCGTGAGTGCCGTTACAGATAACATAGCCCTCACCGATTTGTATTTTTCCGTTACATTCAAAAGTACGGTTATATATATCAGGAATATTCTCAATAGCACAGGCAGCGGTAATCACCTTAAAGGTTGAACCCGGTGTGTAAAGCCCCGAGAAAAATCTGTTCATATATATGCCATCATATTTATCGGTAGTATTTGTGTTAATATCATCAGGTTTGTTTTTTATGTCATAAGTTGGTGTTGAAACAATACAGACAAGTTCACCTGTTTTATAATTCATTACAGCAACTGTGCCTTTTCTGTCCCCGAGAGCTTTATACGCAGTTGCACAAACTTTTGAATTCAGCGTAAGTTTTATATCGTTTCCTTTGCCATATCTTTTAAGGTTATAGACACCATCAATAAGTGTGTAACCTGTCAGCTCATCCTTAAAAGATGTCTGGATACCACTTGCGATAAACTCTGCACTGTCACCGACGGTGTGGAGTGTTGACATTCGCACATTTTTGCTTTCATTATACACACGCTGACCGTTTTCAGTCGTTGCGAGAATAACACCGTTTATATCAGTAATATCACCTGCAGTTGCAAGATTTCCTGAAGAATAAAGATGCTTATTAACTCTGTTCATTGCCCAATCGGATGAATTAGTTACAAGGTTATAGAAAAGTAATCCGCAACCTGCAAGGAACAGAAGAATAATCACATATAGGGACAACGCTCTTCTTGAAATAGACTTCATTGACGAACACCTCCGTACTGGTAAGTGCTACGGTCAACTGCCTTGATAAATGCAAGGAGCATCCAACAACTGATGATACTTGAGCCACCACGACTAATAAACGGAAGGGTCACACCTGTAAGTGGCAAAATATCATTAACCCCGAAAACATTGAGTGATGCCTGAAATAGCATAAGTGCTGATGCTGCACAAGCACAGATTGCATAAAATGATGAACGGGCATATTTTGAGTGACGAATTGAATAGACAAGCAACGCAACGTAAGAAAGCAAAATTGCTCCTGCCATAATCATTCCGAATTCTTCACAAACAACACCAAAAACCAAATCCTCTGTTGCTGCAAAGATATGACGAAGTTTACCATTACCGAGTCCAACACCAAAAAGTCCGCCACTTGCAGAGTAAATCATTGTCCTTGTCTGCTGATAACCTGATGTGTCAAAATATTCCCAGACATGACCGTAAGCCGCAAAACGGTTAGCAACATAAGGGCGGAAAATCAGTACAAGAAGTCCACCCATAAGAGCTACTGTACAGACTAAAACAATCGTTCTTATGTCACCTGAACGCATAAATGAAATGACAATAAAAGTAAAGAAGAAAATGAGTGCTGTACCAAAGTCATACATAAGGAAAAGTGCACCAACACAAGCGAAAGCAAAGATAATGAACTTTGTAAGGCTTCGATTTGACTGTAATCTTTCAAGAGAAGCAGCACCAACAAATATAAATGCGACTTTCACAAGTTCAGATGGCTGAACTGAAATTCCGCCAATATATATCCAGTTTTTTGCACCGTTTGTCACCTTTGCAAGAACAAGAGTTGCAGCCAAAAGTCCGAAAGCAATAACAGCAACGGGCACACGGACAGCTATACAAAGCTTCAAATCACGCATAAACCATTGAAGCAAAATAAATCCACTAATACCAATTAAAACAGCGACAAATTGCTTTACAATTCCATCGGGATAAACACTTGCTGTTATGGAAAGACCAATTGATGTAAGCAAAAAGGCAATTAATTCTACCTCGAAGCCTCTTCTTTTGAGAATAAGTCTTGCACCGATAAAATATGCGTATTCCACTAAAAGATAACCGCCAAATGTCATAAGAATACCACTTCTGTATTGCTCATCAACAGAAGTTACGAGAGTAACAAAACAAATAAGCTGAAAAAGAGTTATTATGAAAAGCATAATATAAGGATTCACATTTCGCTGCTTTATTTTCTGCATATTTTATCACCTGCCTTTTTAAATTCTTTTCAACTATTTCTCCTCATAAAGAAAAGCAAAATCACCGATTTTTATAACATCACCGTCATATAGCGGTGTAACTCTGTTTATAACATCACCATTCAGAGTTGTTTTTGTTACGGTTCCGTAGTTTTCAATATACCATTTACCGTTTGATTTGAAAATTTCTGCCTGATTTCGTGACACATAAGGTGCAGAAATTTCAATATTACTGCCTTTTTGCCTACCAATGGTAATATAATCACCGTCAAGCTGAAACTCGCTTCCGTCAACAATATTCACAAGCTTTGAATACTTCTGTTTTTTCTCTTTTTTATGTGAATAGTCATTATTAGCGTCGTTGCCGATATAAAATTTCATAATGGCAGTACCGAATGCAACTATATCTCCGTCAGCAAGTTTAGCTTGTTTCTCAATTTTCGTTTCATTTACGTGAACACCTGATTTTGACTCCGTATCAAAAACATAAAATCCGTCTTTTCTGAGTGCCACAACAGCGTGGAAACGAGAAACAGTTGAATTGGTAAAAACAACATCGCAAAGCTTACTTCTGCCCACTGATGTTTCGTAACAAGTGATAGGATATTGCTTGTCGTTTGCCATATCCACAAGCACAGCATAAACCTTTTTGTCAGGACGCAAACGGATAAGCGACCAGACACAGTTGAGAATTACCGCAATGGCAAGAAAACAAAGTATATATCGCAAAATGTATTCAAGTGCTTCCATTCTTGTCCCTCCTTTTTGTCGATAAGTATATTATTACCAATTTTATACTATTAGAATAACTTTTAAATTTTTTGTTGTCAATGATTTTTAAAATAATTAATGTTTTTTTAATTGTTCGTTAAAAATTTTATAAAACCTGCTATGTTGACAGTAATTTTTTTCAATGATATACTTGAAACATAAAATATAAAGGGAGATTTTATGAGTAAAATAAAGCAATTTTTCAAATCAACAACTTATCCTGCACTTTTACTTGCTTTAACTGTGGTTGGGCTTATAGTCTTCTATGCAGGTAGAATGCATTGGATTTTTATTGAACTTACCCTTGGTAATGAAGGAATTCTTCACGCAATTTTCCCAATACTTGTTTTAAATGCAGTATTGCTTTGTGTGTTGACTCTTTTGCGAAAATACAAAGTCAAAGGTGATGAGAAGTGGTATTCTGCACTACTGACGCTTTCTTCAACCGCATCACTTTTCACCATCATTTTTGCCACTGTTTATACTGCAATATCGCTCACAGGAGAATCGGGATACGCAATTTTGCTTTATCTTAAAGATTCACTTTTAGTTGCAGCACTTCTTGTTTTTGTGCCATTTTCTGTTTTGTTTTTACCAAAAACCAAAGAGAAATCAAGAAAAGTTATAACTGCAGTTATTCTTACAATCACTCTTTTAGTTGGTATCTTTAATGTTTTTCCTGTTGTACCATACAAAATTACTTCTGCACCGTCAGTTATTGACAATGGTAGTGAATACAGCGTAGTTTTTTCAACAAACAAATACGGTACAGGATATGTTGAGTATAATTATAATGGCAAAAACTATAAACTTTATGACGAAATGGGTGGAAGACTTAATTCCGACTCAAAAATCCACAGCATTTCCGTACCTTATGAACATTTGAGAAATAATACATATTCCGTTGGTTCAACTGAAGTGTTTGAACAATACAGTTACGGAAGTCATCGTGGAAAAACTGTAAATTCCGAAAAATACACGCTTAAATATAATGATAGTGAAAATCAGACTTTTCTTGTTATTTCTGACTGGCACACAGAACTGAAGGATGCATATAGTGCTGTCAATTATGTAGGAGAATACGATTCCGTCATTCTTCTTGGCGACTCATCTCCTGGTGTTGATTTTGAAGAAGAGGTTGTAAGAAATACGGTTGAATTTGCAGGTGAAATAGCCAAAGGCACAAAACCAATTATCTATGCTCGAGGTAATCACGAAACACGAGGACAATATGCAGGAAAGCTTCTCTATGCATTAGGGCTTAATGAATTTTACTATACAACTGATATAGGGCCATATTCTTTTATCGTTCTTGATAGTGGTGAAGATAAAGAAGACTCACATCCTGAATACGGTGGAATGAACAACTACGGACAGTATCGTGCAGATATGATTGACTGGATGAAAACTGTAAACTTTGAAAATGAAAAAGTTATTGCAATTTCACATTCCTGGACATTATGCGATGTTGAAAAAGAACTTTCCGTAACAGGTTGGAACGAACTTGACCGTATAGGTACAAGACTTATTCTTTCAGGACACAACCACGAATGCAGACTTTTAGGAAGCACAAATGATGAAAATGAATTGTCAACACTTTCTGCTCATCCAAACATAACAGGATATATTGACGGTGGTAAAATAAATGGTGGATTTGTGGTATCAAAAATGACACTTTCACCTGATGGATTCATACTTGAAGCGTATGACAATAATGGTGGAAATGTATTTAATGAAAACTTCAATTGGTAAGCAAAAGGACCTCACACGAGGTCCTTAATTTATGTTGTTTTTGAGATTCTTCGCTTCGCTCAGAATGACCAACACATCAACAAATCGGAGTTTATTTGGATACAGCCTCCCTTGTTAAAGGGAGGGGGACCGCATCAGCGGTGGAGGGATTCATTATGCAACAACAGGAATCCCCTCGCCACTTCGTGGCCCTCTCCCCTTTGACAAGGGGCGCTTTTTTCACTCTATCTCCCCGACAAATTATAATTTGAATATAGACATAAAAACGGCGGGAGCAAGCCTCCGCCTTACCTTATACATTATTTCATTTCTTCAGCCAATTTCTTAATCTGTTCAAGATTTTCTTCTTTTACTGCTGAATGAATTGTCACGATATTTTCAGCAAACTCAATGTTCTTGCTGTTTTCAAATGCCTTTGCGATTTTGTTCTTTACAACAGGAGCCCAGGAACCATTTTCAACAATACCGATTTTACGGTTTCTGTATCCTCTTTCTGTAAGCTCATTGATGAACTCTCTCATAAATGGGAACAAATCACCGTTATATGTGGTAGTTGCAAGGATGATTTTGCCGTAACGGAAAGCATCTTCAACAGCCTCTGCCATATCACAACGAGCAAGGTCATTTACAACAACTTTCGGACAACCTGCATTTTTAAGCTCATCTGCCAAAATCTCAACTGCTTTTTTAGTGTTACCGTAAACAGATGTATAGCAAATTAAAGTCCCTTCACTCTCAACACCATAAGATGACCAGGTGTTATATAAATCAAGATAATAAGCGAGATTTTCGTTAAGAACTGGTCCGTGTAAAGGATAAATTGCCTGAATATCAAGTCCGCTTGCCTTTTTAAGAACCGCCTGAACCTGAACACCATATTTACCAACAATACCAAAGTAATATCTTCTCGCTTCGCAAGCCCAGTCTTCTTCAACATCCAAAGCACCGAATTTACCAAAACCATCAGCAGAGAAAAGTGCTTTTTCTGTGCTGTCGTAAGTCATCATAACTTCAGGCCAATGTACCATTGGTGCCATTACAAATGTAAGGTTATGTTCACCAAGATTTAATGTGTCACCCTCATTTACTACAAGTCTTCTGTCAGCATAATCCGTACCAAAAAACTTGTTCATCATAACAAATGCTCTGTCAGTTGCAACAATTGTAGCGTTCGGATATGCTTTCGCAAATTCATCAATGTTTGCTGAATGGTCAGGCTCCATGTGCTGAACAATAAGATAATCAGGTGCTTTGTCACCAATTTCTCTCTTAATATTATCGAACCATTCATCTTTAAATTTAGCATCAACAGTATCCATAATTGCGATTTTTTCATCCTCAATTATATATGAATTGTATGCCATACCGTTTGGAACGATATACTGTCCTTCAAACAAATCAATCTCGTGGTCATTTACGCCAATATACTTTATCATATTAAACTCTCCTATCCTAATAATACATCAAATATAAGCATTAAACAAAATCCTGCCAACAGCGAATATGTTGCTCCTCGTTCACTACCGTGAGCGTGGGTTTCAGGTATCATTTCGTCACTTATTACATAAAGCATTGTGCCACCTGCAAATGCCAACGCAAACGGAAGAATTGCCGTTGAAACGGTTACTGCAAAATAACCCAATAATGTACCGATAACTTCAACAACACCTGTAATAATTGCAATTACAAATGTTCTTCTGTGACTCATTCCTGCAGCGAGCATAGGGGCTATAATCACCATACCTTCGGGAATATTCTGTAATGCAATACCGCCTGCAATAACAATGGCATCTGCAATATTTCCTGTACCAAAGCCTACACCTGCCGCAATACCCTCAGGCAGATTATGTATTGCAATAGCAATTACAAAAAGCAGAACCTTGTCCAACTGTTTTTGTGTATCGGGATGTTTTTCAATGTCAACACCCGTTATTTTGTGCAAATGCGGTACGATTTTATCAATAAGATTCACACACAATGCACCGCAGAAAACTCCTGCGACGGTTACAAGTAAAGGGAATTTGCCACCGTACTCCAAGGACGGCAGAATAAGACCGATTACAGCTGCCGCAAGCATAACACCTGCTGCAAAAGAAAGAATTATATCGCTGAATTTATGGCTGATTTTCTTGAATGCAAAGCCAAAAAGTGCACCAATAACAGATGCACCACCAACACCAAGTGCTGTAAGTAAAACAATCTTCATATACTTCACACCCTTTGAAGAATTTGTTTCTCTGCAATATCACAAACATTCTACCATAAAATTAAGAAAAGTAAAAGAGGATAATTTATGAAATCATAATTTGATTTATTATTTTCAAAAAATTATTGACAAACAATAATTTTAATGTATAATGAAAGTGTAATAATTATCGCAAAACAATAATTGAGGTGAAAAATTATGAAAAATCGCAGGTATTCACTACTACTTTTTGCTGAAGCAATAATTACGCTTATTCTTATAAAAGGTATGAATGTAAAGGTTGAAAGCATTTTTGACATTTTGAGTTTTCCTTTGGAAAAAACAGCTGATTTTCTCGGCTATCTATCACTTAAAAGCAGTACGGGCAATATCATTGCAATTATATTATTCACATTGTTTTGCCTTACACCCGTGTTTGTACTTCTTTTTAAAGTGAGAAAAAAGACTTTTGTTAAAACCGACAGTCTGCTTGTGCTTTTATCAGCGGTGCTATTTGCCGTGATTTATCTGCTTATCAACCCTTCGGAAATGGGATTTTTAGGTTATGTAAATGATGCTTCAACTGTTGTCTTCTCATTCTGGTCACTTTTGGCAAGCTATTTTATATTGAAATTAGTTGATACAATAAAAAAATCCTCTACAGTCAGAAGCGAACGTATTTTCGACCTTATCGTAAAAATTATTGGTGCAGTTTTTGTGTTTGACCTTTGCAGTATGGAATTTACAAATACAGATGTGTTAATTGTAAGTCTTATTGCATTTGTAAATTCAGCTTTACCATCATTATTCGGACTTTTAATTGTCTTCTCTTGCTTGAAAGTGCTTTCTTGTTTTGCTCTTGACCGATACAGCGACAACACCATACGTTCAGCTGAAAAGCTTTCTTCTTTGTGCACAGTTTCCTTGAAAACAAGTGCCATCGTCACTGCTCTGTATTCCGCGATTCAGCTAAGATTTATAAGCGAGCTTTCCGACGTCAACTTCAGCATAAATATTCCTCTTTTTTCTCTCTGTTTTATTCTCCTTGTACTTATTTTGACCGAATTTTTAAAAGACAGTAAAGAGCTCAAAGAGGATAACGATTCCTTTATATGAGGTGAAAATATGGCAATTAAAGTCCATCTTGAAGATGTGCTGAAGAAAAAAGGTATGACCTCAAAGGAACTTTGTGCACTTGTGGGTATTACGGAAGCTAACCTTTCTATCCTCAGAAGCGGAAAAGCCAAGGGTGTGCGTTTTTCAACAGTAAATAAAATCTGCTACTATCTTGAATGTGATGTAGGCGATATACTTAAATTTGACGGAGTATTGGAGGTTGATGATAATGAAGACTAAAGCTATTCTTTCTATTGTTATTTTGTGCATTGTTGTTTCAGCTTTAAGTAGTTGTCAGCTTAAGAAGCCTGGAAGTGAAAATGGCAACACCGCAGGAGATAGACTTATCGGCACAGTTATCACTACAGAGAGTCTTAATTCCTTTGACACAGAAGCTTACCTTAACGACAACATTGAAAATATAATAAATAATGAAGAAAATGTTGTAAACGAAGAGGATGCTTTGAAATACAACAAGAAAATCTATGCACAGCAGATTACCGTTACAGATACTAATGATAACGGAGAAAAAATTACTCATAAGGAATACACCTTTGACGGTATAAACGGAATGTGGTTTTTTGATGCGAAAATTCCTGCAACGGAAACAGAAGAGAGCTATACCTGTCTGTGTACCGGAGGCGGATTATCAAATATTCACTCAAATATCCACCACACAGATACAGGTGTTTCCGAAATTGAACTTACAGCCGACCTTTATTATTCTTACGAAAAATGGGGAACTGTCTTCTATATGAATCCTGTTTATCAGGAAACTGACGGTGACATATACTGCATTGAAGGCTCAGGTTATTCTGTTTCGGGTGATAAGGGTTCAATTGACGGTAATTCTAATGGTGGTCAAAACCTCAGTGATAAACTCACATTGAACGAAAACGGAGAAGAAACGATTTATCAATCGACAATTACAATTAATTATATTCCTGTTTATATCCCTGAAAAAGTTTCCTTTATTTTCATGAATGAGGATAACACAGCAATTTCAGATTTTTCATATTCTCCGGAAAATGTGCCTGAAGAAATAAATGTACCTGACGGAACTGAATACATTATTCTGCTACAAAAAAGTCATGAGGGCTCAATTCCTGATGTTATCGGAAAGAACTGTGAAAACGCAGAGTATATGGCTGAAGACCATGACGGTTTCTGTTCCATTCATGGTGTCCGACTTATATGGTAATAAAACCTAAAACTTCAAAAATCATTAAAACAGCATTAATTTGAGGATTGATTATATTCTCGAATTAACCGACAACCCTATACCATACGAAAAATGATGTGTCATTCAAAAAACAGAACGACACATCATTTTTATTTATTTTCTTTTTTTGTTAGCAAATAAAAGTAACCACTACAAACCGATTTCAGATATAAATCCGTCGTACTCGCTAACCAAATCCATATCTGTATTCGAAACTTTCTTTATATATCTAAGCTTTTTCGGTATCTCTTTCAGATTCACGAAACCTCTTGCAACCCATGCCACAGGCAAAAGATATTTTCTGCCTTTAATGAATTTATAGCGTTGCTCTATTTTTTGTGTGCTTGGAAACAACGTGTCCTTTAAAACACTTACTTTTGAGCCCGATTCATCATTTCTTATGGAAATTATTGATTTATCTCTTGTTTTACCGAATAAATCAGCAGAGAAAGTATATTTTTTCAAAAGCTCTGTGCTACTTGATTTTACATCATTTATTTCAAAAGGTAACTCTATTTGAAACCACTCACTACAAGCAACAATAACTGTTTTAAAAAACTGTTCCAAATGCAGATTTTTGAAATCTTCATATATTTTTTCAAAGTTCAGGATGTCACTATTAGCCTTAATAAACAACGCAATATCCATATACATTCTTATTCCGGCACCACCCTTATACAAGTGCTTTGCCAGATGACAAAAAAGATAAATAAGGTGAATATCCTTCCGTGGTGATAGTCGTTCACCGACATCCTTTTCAGCCGTTTCCAAAGCAGATGAAAAGAAGGAAATCACCTGTTCGCCTTTACCCAAATCAGAATCCATAAGTTCTGTGTGAACCTCACACCTGCTCAAATCATTATAATAACTATAGGTAGGCTCCCAATTTTCTTTTACATTGTAACCGCTTTGGATAAATATTTCATCTGCTTTTTTTCTGTCCTGTTTGCTTATAAGAATATCTATATCACCAAAAGTGCGAAGCTCCGGAACGGGATAAAGGGTACGCAGATACCATCCCTTTACAGGCAGATGAGGAATATTATTTTCACTAAGTTTTTGTGACACAATTTCAAACATCGCAACTTTTTTTAAATTTTCCGCAACAGTCTGATAATAGCAATCCGTAAGTTTTCTTTTAATAGTTTCATCTTTTATTATATTCCATTTTTTATCCATGTAGGCTAAAATAGGCAATATGTTTTGAAAATAAAAGGTATAGAAAACCTTAATTTCTTGCACATCGGAGTTTAAACAAGGCTTTCTGTTGTGTATAAATGCAGAAAGAATTTCTAATATTATATTTTCTGTCATTCATAATCACCTCTTTTACTTTGCTGTTAAATTCAAAACACATACTTCGGGCAAATTAAAAACCCTTGGAATAAATTTATAACCGGATAATCCGGATGTAATAACCATCTGCATATTTTCCCCAAGCATATAAAATCCATAATCATATTCCGGGAATATGCCTTGCATTGGTGAATACACACCACCCACAAAGGGAAGCCTTATAACCCCGCCATGAGTATGCCCACTCACCACAAGGTCAATATTGCTCCAATACTTGTATGCACCATTAAAGATAAATGTATCCGGCATGTGGGCTAAAACGATTGTTGGTAAGGATGTTTTTTCCATATCCTTTAAAAAGATATATTCATTTGAGCTTTCAAATTCTTCTTTCGTTCTTCCAAAAGGAAAAGCGTGGCCCATTGTTCCGCCTACACGAATTTTTTGGTCTCCTATTTCACAATCCACAAAGGAATCATCTAAAACCACGACTCCCTTTTCAGTAATCGTTTTTATAAATTCGTCAATTATATCACTATTGTATTCTTTTTCATGATTACCATACGAAAAATACACAGGTGCAATATCTAGAAGCCCGCTGAATAGCTTTACAGTTTTAGATACACCGTTCTTTGCATGGCTATCGTCAAGCATATCACCAACAACAAAAATTACATCGGGCTTTTGCTCACTTATTTTAGCTAACAGCCGCCTGTTATCTCTGCCATATTCTTTACCGTGAAGGTCAGAAATAACAACAACTTTTGCACTACCATCCAGCTCGGCAAGAGGAATGGTGTATTCTGAACTCTTAATGCAAAAATTACTGAATATTGTAGTTGTGATTGTTATAACAAGAGTAAATGCTAATATTATAATCACAAGTTTTTTCAATTTATTTCTTTTAAAGTTCATCTTAAAAAAATGCTCTTTTTATACTATCTACAGTTGAGTCACCAATAATTTTTCTTAACAACAATTTTGGAAACTGCTTCACTCTTTCTCTTCTGTACTTACCCCAACGCTCCAATGTTTTTTGTCGTTCTTCCTTTGTATTCCATGTAGCATCAAAATGGTGTATAGAAAAACTATTCTGCGTTTTTTCAATTATTCCAGTATGAGTATTTTTCACGCAAAAATAGTCCGGCGGATAAATTGTTACATCGGCAATATTATTTATTATATTTGGATTAATCTTGTCACTATATTTTTCTAATACTTGTGTAGTAATAATCGGGCAAGTCAGCACTGGTTCTGTAGAATTCCATTGCTCATAGTAAGCCATATTTTCTTTTATAAAGCAGTGCTCTTTTTCGGCACCAAAACCAAGACCGGTAGCAACAAATCCCGTACTTTCAAAGCCCATAAAGGCACTATTATTCAAGAGTGGATTTATGTTTTTCAAAAGTTCCACATCTGTATCAAAATACACGCCACCATTGTCATATATTATTTTTAATCTGATATAGTCTGTTAAAAAAGCCCACTTTTTTTGTTCGTACATCGCTTTGCAATAGGCATTGCAATTAACATCAAAGTTACTTTCATTCCATTCAATTATTTCGTAATCAGGACAATATTTTTTCCAACTTTTAATGCATTTTTCAGCTGATTTTGGTAGCGGATTACCTCCGAACCAACAGTAATGAATAATTTTTGGTATCATAAATCATCACTTCTCATATGTTAATTATCATTTTAAAAACATCATTTTTATTATATATTTGATATGTTCCGTCTTTGACATACTAATATTTTCCAGAGGAACAGCATATTTGTTACATATATCTGATATCTTAGTTTCTGGATTTTTTAATTTTTGGATTAATTCGTCATAAAAAACAGGTAAAGGTAAATTTGACATTTGCTGATATTGTATACAGTCATCAATAGGTTGTTCTTGCAATAAACCTGTTTTTGATTTTTTCAGTTCTTCAACAACACCTTCCCCATTTTGGGTTGCGTATAAAACCATACTTACTCCTGTATTATCATCAGAAAACTTTGGACCCCAATAATCCCCAAGTCTGATATCAGCACAAGTAAATTTTCTGTATCTGCATTCATAGCATGATTTCATATAACAGTTCCCGACTTCAAACATCCTGAAATAATCATCCTTCTTCTGTGAAAAGCAACATGATTTTTCTCCATCAGAAGAATGAAGATGAATATGTCTCCATCCCATAGGCTTATATCTAAAAATAACACTTGTCTTGTGTGGATTTAGTCCATATTCAATATTCAATTTTTGTTTGTATTTATCATACAAATGATAGGATGGTACACCGTGACAAATCAAATCAATATATAAAATATCTCTTCTATCAGAAAAAAGTTTTTTTGCACCGGCTATTTGACATGGTGTGCCAAAAACAGCAACAGGATTATTACATGTTCGGATTTGCTCTAAAACTTTAGAAAAATCGCTCTGCATATACTTTGAATTTTGGAAAAGACACAAATCATCTTTATTATCCACTAAAATATGTTCAGCTTTTTGAGTTTCAGAGTTAAATGTGCACCCGGCAATAGAAAAGCCTTTATTTATAAGTAGCTGACTCATTCTGTACGCTGCACCACCACTGGATGATTTCAGTAAAACCTCATCATCGTTATCCTTATAAGAATACAAGTGGCATTCAGTTATGGCTGTTGCTTCCCTGCGATGTTGCACAGGGCAAACTGAAATGCATTTTCCACAATTCACACATAGCTTATCATCTACAAAAGATTGATAAAAACCCTGTTCGTTCATTTTAATATTTATTGCCGAAACAGGACAAACCTCTTTGCATGAACCACATCCGCAACAAAGCGAGTTGTATGTATATATGTTTTTTGTTTTAACTTCTTCTATCTTATTCAATGAATATATTGCATTTTTCAAATATTCAATTGATTTCTCACGCAATTCTTCTACTGTATTCTCGATTTTATCATAATTTATTTCTTGTAATGTGTATCCTTCTTCGAATAATCGTTCTTCCAAGCCCAAAGCCTCAAGCAAATTCATTACCCTTGAATTTTGATTTTTGGTATCGTTGTTCTTGAAACGCTTGAAAGCTGTAAAATTCTTCTTGAAATTCACTGAAAATGCCAAACCATGAAATGAATCTGTGCAAATGTATGTGGCATTATATAATAAATCTAAAAATTCATTTGGTCCTACCGCAAAATTAACACAACCAGGTCTGTTTAAATCCTCTTCATATACTGGAATTACCTTAACATCCAAATTCAATTGAGTTGCAATTTTATATATCTCTTCCCAATGCTTTTTATTATAACCCAACATATATACAAACATATATGGTTTTTCTTCCCTGCCTTTCAAGTCAGTCAAAGTTTCCCACTGATGTTTTGTTAATAGTAATGTAGGGTCTAAAACAACTTCTGCTATTCTTTTTGTTAAGCTTTCGATTATTTTTTTTCCTGATTCTTCTCTTACTGAAAGATGTTTAAAATCTGCAAGCAGTTTTTTTGTTTCATATTTTACATAATCATCATCTATGCTTTTCGCGCCAAAACTTGGCGAATATGCAATTTTTTTGTTACTGTCTTTTATGAAATCAAGAAAATAATGTGGGTTAAATACTAAAGGTGACCAAATTTGATCACTTCCGCAAATAAAACCGTCATAATATCTGTTTAGGTTTTCCAAATCAGATAAATCATCACACTTTTCTGTAAATTTGAGATATCTTTTTATAAAATAATCAAATAATTGTTCTTTTTCCTCATTTAAGAAAAATCGTCCATTAAAACTTTTTTTCTTTCCAACCTTTCTGATTATACCTGACAAACTATAATCTGGAATTGAGCGAAAAAAACCACAAGGAGTATAGTCTATTACATAAGGATCGGCACCGATATTTCTAAGTGTTTCGGAAAGTGCTGTTACTTGTAGCGCCGTACCATAATTACGATAATGAACCCATGTCATAATACCAAGTTTCATCGCTTCACTTCTCCTTTTATAATATCAACTATCCATATTCTCTGTTTGAATAACTTCCGCCTTGGGCAATTTAACTTTTCCCCAGATGTTGGGGCGCCAAACAAGCTCACCGGGAGTTGTATTTTCATTAACAGAAAAATCCAATCCCCTAACATATTCAACATCAATATGCGTTCCAAATTCATTGGCAATAAACAATACATAATAACACTGGTAATCACCGGGGGCTAACGCAGATATATTAATTAAAAAATCCGCCTGTGAAATATCACCGACTTTACCAGAATAAAAATCATAGGCAAAGCTTGCACATATTCGGGTATCATCCGAAGAATAAACGACGAATCGAGCATTGAGGTTGTTTATGTCGCAATTATTTTTCCATCTCAAACGAATTCTAAGTGGTTCTTCGTTTTCAAACGAACAAGTCTTCTTATCAACATATTCAGCAGAAATAAGTTTAACATCATTTTTGGTAATCCAAGGTGGAGTTTCAACATTTTCATAATTTTTACTAATGTTGTAATCCATATTGTGTTTTATATATAACTGAATTGCTTTTTCAACTTCACCATCAAAAATGATTTTGCCATGGTCAAGCACAATACAACGACTGCAAAGTTGACGGATTGTATTCATATTGTGGCTAACATAAAGGACAGTTCTACCTTCTCTATTAGCAGCATCATTCATTTTCCCAAGGCATTTTTGCTGAAATTTCATATCACCTACAGCTAAAACCTCATCCATAATGAGGATTTCACTATCAAGGTGAGCAGCAACTGCAAATGCAAGTTTCACGTACATACCCGACGAATATCTCTTAACAGGTGTATCTATAAATTTTTCCATTTCTGCAAAAGCTACAATTTCATCAAATTTCTCGGTAATTTCCTCTTTTGTCATACCAAGGATTGCGCCGTTCATATAAACATTTTCGCGACCTGTAAGCTCCGGATGAAACCCTGTGCCTACCTCAAGCATACTTGCAATTCTTCCGTTAAAGGAAATTGTTCCCTTTGTAGGTGCAGTAACACGAGAAAGAAGTTTTAACAGAGTAGACTTACCTGCACCATTGTGACCGATTATACCTACAGCCTCTCCCTTGTTAACTTGCAAAGAAATATCATCAAGTGCTAAAAATTTTTCGTTAAGCTTAACATTTTTAGTTCCGATTTTTGTTGTAGGGTCCTCTTTTTTCAGAAGCTTTGCCCAAAGCCTTTGCAAATCATCTCTTAAGGTTGTTCCGCCAATTGCTCCCAGACGATATTCCTTTGAGACATTTTCAATTTTTACAGCAACTTCACTCATAACTAAACCTCACACGGTATCGGCAAATGTTTTTTCTACTCTACTGAATAAAACTATACCGATAAAGAGAACAATAATTGTCACTATCCAACTTATTAAATAACATTTTAAGTCAAAGTATCCTGTACCGAGGAATGCATATCGCATAGCCATAACTGCAGGTGTTACCGGATTTAACATATATAAAGAAAGATACTTTTCGGGAATTATGCTTATATCGTAAGCAATCGGCGTTGCATACATCCAAAGCTGCGTTCCAAACCCTACCGCCATTGCAAGGTCACGATATTTAGTAGTGCAAGCAGATATTATAACACCAAATCCGAGACCAAGTAAGGCAAGCTGAAATATAATCAATGGAAACAAAACAATGTACAAATTAGGCTCAACACCCGAAGGCACCACTAGATAATAAATCCAAAATATTAGGAAAAATACAAGCTGAATAGCAAATGGAATGAGTTGAGATATTACCGAAGAAATAGGCATTACTAACCTTGGAAAATAAACCTTTCCAAGGATTGCCGCATTCGCTGTAAAGGTACTTGAGGTTGTTGTTAAACAGCCTGAAAAAAACTGCCAAACTATATTCGCACTTAAATAAAACAAAAACGTGGGAATTCCAGATGGAGCTAATCCTGCAATATTACCAAAAACAAGTGTAAATATTACAGTTGTTATAAAAGGCTGAATAATAGCCCACGCCGGTCCTAAAATTGTTTGCTTATATTGTGATGTAAAATTTCTTTTTACAAACAAAATTATAAGGTCCTTATACCTTAAAAGTTCTTTTAAGTGTAAATCAAACCAACCGTTTTTGGGTTGAATAACTGTTGTGAATTTTTCGTTCATTTTTATCCTCTCGTTTTAAAATAATTCTTCGAGTTGTAAAATAATTCTTTGATTTATACTTTCAAAATCACAATTCATCAAAGCGTTTTTACAGCACTTAAGTTTTTCTCTGTTTTCGTACAAATTTAAAATGCTTTCACAAACAGATTTTTCGTTCGCATCGCACAAAAATCCATCAACATTATTTTCAATTTGATTTCCTGCCGCTGCGTAGGTTGTAAGAATTGGTGTACAAAGAATTTTAGATTCCATAATAGAAAGGCTATAGCCTTCAAACAAACTTGGCTGAATATACAAATCGCAATTTTTCATATATGGATAAGGATTATTTTTCATCCCCAACATAAAAATATGTTTTTCCATTTCAAGTGCCGATATTTGTTCTCGGAGCTCCTTTTCAAGGGGACCACCGCCCACCATATACCAATTAATGTCTGTATGTCCTTCCCTGACAAGTTTACTAATCGCCTCCACAGTATAACTCAAGCCCTTAACCGGCGATAATCTACCACAGGAAACTATATTAAAGTTGTTTTCCGAAAAAAGACCTTCTTCAACAGGCTCCTTGCTTTTTTCTATAATTGAATCTACATCTATAACATTATTAACCGTAACAATTTTTTTTGCGTATCTTTTTCTATATATCTTCAGTTTTTCTGCAATATTGTCTGATACGGAAATTATCTTTTCACTTTTTTTGTAGCCATAATGGTCGTGGTATTCCTTCCGCATTGCTCCGTGATGATAAAACATTAGAAATTTTTTTGCATTTATAGCCTTAACCGTTATTTCCGCCACCCTGTCACTATAAATAACAGCCGTATCAAAGCCTTCTCCCTTCATTTGTTCTTTTATGTAAACGGAATAAAGGTGATTTTCCAGGGCCTTAAACAAAATATTCAGTATACGCCACAGGAAACGGCGAAAACGAGTAGCTCCTTGTGGTTCTTCTAATATATCATATAGCTTTTTAAACTTGTAAGGCTTTGTAAATGTAACAATGCTATGCCTATCTGCCACAATAAATCTGCAGTTTTTTGTTAACCTTTCCGCCATATCAAGGTAGTTTTCCGTAATAAGACAGGTCACTTCATATTTATTGGAATCAAGCATATTGACAAGATTTACAAGAGCTGTTTCTATTCCGCCAATCCACAAGGCTTGACTTACAAAAATAATTTTTTTCTTATTATTTTTCAAAGCTACTCTTCTCCGATAAAATAGTTTGGAATGCAGATTTCAATTCTTCTGAAAGACACTGAAAGCTCTTCTCATCTGCACTATCATTTACGCATATCATATCATTACTCTGGTTTTTAATGGCATTACACACAACAGCAGATGTGGTTTCATTAACAGAGCAAACAAGGTTATCTGTGTTATAGGGACTAAAGTTTCCACTTGCTATTTGCCACCAAAGCATTACCCATTGGTTAACATCATCCGCTGAGCGGAACTTATGAAAGCTTGTTTTATTGAGCAAGTCGCCTTCCTTTTCCCACACCTCTTCAAAGGTCTTTTTTAAATACGCTCCGGGAGCGTGAAGATTTTTAAAGCCTGAAAATTCGTCGGGAAAAAGCTTTTCTAACGCAAAAGTTCTTATATTATCCTGCCATCTGTAGGTTGAGTTTATATACTTTTTGTTGAAGCTTTTTACTTGCTCCTTTTTACTAAAATGGCTGTTTATAACTCCCATAGCATTAACTGCTGCATGTTGCCAGATGCCTGTATCCCCTTTAAATACCATGGGAACCTCGCCACCGTATGTGCATGGAAGACCCTCGTTAAAAAACGACTTTTCATCCATATAACGAATAATAAACATATCATCATTAAAATAAACAAATCTGTCCGAAAGACCGGGTATTCGATGAATATTCATTTCAATAGCGTGAGAGCTGAAGGTAGGTAAATATTCATTCGGAATAAAATCCTTATGATTAACTATATTCAGTTTCGGATTATCGGTATTAAGAAATTTCGGAATGTGCCCCCATGTGACAAAATGTATTTTATTGACCCACGGAGTAAATTTTTCAACACCTCGAAACCAATAGGGTAGCAAACCCCAATCACGATAACGATTTACAGAGTTACTGTCATCATTAACATTGGAATCGTATTTTGATTTTTCACTTTGCCATTTCGGGTCGTTGCCATCAACCCAAAGAATAACAAAATCTATTCCCATAACAAACCTCTTATGTAATATTTTTACCTATAAACGGAATCTTTCTTATTGCGACTGTTACAAGCAAGCTTAAACCATAAACAACTATAGTTAAAAGGGGGGCACTTATAAAAGGCGAAATTGTTTCTGCTGACCAGCCAGTTAAACATATAAGGTATTTTATAATGACATGAACTAAATAAACACCAAAGCTATATTCTGTAAGTTTGGAAAATGTCTTAACAGTTCTTTCTTTGAAATTTATTTTACTTACCCTTTTAACAAAGAATGTATAAAGGGCAGCTGATTCAATTATAATGTTAGGCATAAGGTACTTTGAAAATGTTTCTGTATATTCCATATTAATTATAGATTGCTTTGTTGTTACATAACAACAAAGAAGCACAAAAATTATGCCTAAAGCATATAAAGTATATTCCACTTTTTTTGAAATATCATAAGTTTTAAGATAATATCCTAAAACGAAATACCCAACAAAGCCTATTGCAAAGGTGAAGTCCATACAATCTAAAATTGCTGATACTGTATTGCCTATTTTTGGTAAGGATTGTCCATAACACATAAAAACTTGAAAAACAAAAAACAGCATAAGAAAGTATTCTGTTAATTTTTTATCTGTTGTGATTTTCTTTAAAAAAGGAATAGTTGCATATACACCTACAAGCATATATAAATACCAAAACGGATATGGTCCAATCAGAATTTCCGACAAAATACCCTTCCAATTTAAAGTAAAGGAATGTGTATATACAGCGTACGCTGTATAATAAACTTGAAACATTACTGACCAGAAAGCAAAAGCAATCACCAATCTTTTAATGTATTTGCCATATAACACCTTCAAAGGAATCTCTTTTTGTGGGTTTAAAAACATACCACCTGAAATCATAACAAAAGCCGGTACATCCCAGGTTACAGCTGCTCTGAACCAGTTCAGAATCTGCCAATCAGAATCGAGCACATTTAAGGAATTTATTGGACCACCACAAACATGTGTTAAAACAACAGCAAGTGTTGCCATAAATCTCAAAATATCAAGTTCAGTTTCTCTTTTTTTTATTGTTGACATTTTTTACACCACTTTTTTTATAAATTGCGTTATATTTTTGCCTAAATTACTACATAAGCTATCAATTTTTAAGAGTTTGAATATGAAAATCCTTACATAATCCAATCCAATACATCCTATGAGGATTGCGAAAGAAATTGCCATCACCAACACAAACGATACCAACACATTATATTCTGTTAACCATGTGAAAGTATCCTTTAAAATATTCCAGAAAATTATAGGATGAACATGAATTATGTAAACAGAAAAAATAGAAGGCGTAACAAAAGCAACAGTTTTTATGAGTGTTTTATTTTTCACTTTCAGGTTGCTGAAACAAAGCAACAAGCAAACCGCCTCTCCTACCACAACAGGTGATGTGTGCGATAAAAAAAGGTCTCCATACGAAGGAACACCAAAAATCTTAGTTGTTACAAGCTCAATAAGATATTTATATGCAAAATTCAACAAAGCAAAGCCTAAAAATGCAATAATGCACTTATATGGTTTTTTTATCATTACGGGATATTTTGAAAAATATCCGCCAACCAAATACATTACCATAAGCCATGTAAATTCATTTCCGCTTTGTATTCGTAAAACATCATTCCCTAAAGCTAAAAACGGTATAACACAAAAAACAAAAACTACTGCTAAAAGGAAATATTGAAAGGTTTTCTTCGGCAATGTTTTTATAAAGTGGTTCAGCAATGGGCTAAATATGAACACCACAAAGTACGCATTAAAAAACCAATAACGTCCCCTTATTAAAGGAAGGAACATTGATACAGCTTCTTTTACAGAGAAGAACTCTTTGTTAAAAACAAATAAAATCAAGGAAACGCCTACAGACCAAAAAATAACATTTGCCCATAGCTTAATGATTTTTTCTATTTTGAAAGTGTTTTGCCAACCCACATAACCGCTGACAAGAGCAAAGCAGTTTACGCCACAATAAGCAATAACATATACTGTATTCAAAAAGTAGTAACTACCTTGCAAACCCTTGTTTAAATAAGCAGACAAAGTTCCACCCTGCATCAATATGTGAATTATAATAATAAAAAACATTGATACAATACGAAGAATATCTATTCCCACATTTCTTTGCTTCATTACTCTCCTCTTACCTTCTTACTATACTTTTTACTAAAACCGCAACCTTATGCCTTGCTTGAGTTTTTAAGTTCAATAATCTTATTTTTAAGTATCGGGATTCTTCAATATCCTTTAAAAAACCTATATATCTGGCAGGAATTACACCTTGCTTAATTTCATTAAAAAGTTTGTTTTTCTTTAAACCTTCTGCAAGCTTTTTAATTTCATTTTCACTTGCATAATACATCTTTTGTGAAAGGAGCATAAAAAAGAAATTATTAAATACACTATCTCCGATTTCATCAACAGTTAATTCATTAATAGCTGTTTTAAAAGGCAAAACATATTCGCACAAATCATCTATTCTTTTTAATCTGTTAAAGGCATTTTTCTCATCTTCAGATTGCTTGTAATGATACAAAGCTTTCGGTAAACAATATATATTTTCACATACCTTTAAGCATTCTAAGGAAAACAAAAAATCCTCCATTAAAAAGTAATTGGTATTAAATAAGATGTTGTTATTTATAATCAAAGCTCTTTTATAAAACTTGTTGCATGAAGATGTAAGAGAGTTTGTATTGTATAAACTGTCTATTTCCGCCCTTATTTGGCTTTTATTAAGTCTTCCGTTCTGCTCGGGAACCAATTTATCATTTCTGTAAATTTTCCCGTTTTTGTAGTAATCAAATCGCATACCGAAAACAAGAACATCAGGTTTTTCTTTTTTTATAATATCAACACACTCTGAAAATCCGTTTTCTTCAGCAGTATCATCCGCATCAAAAAACAAAATATATTCACCTGTTGCAAGACTTATACCCTTGTTTCTTGCTACTGAAACACCACTGTTTTCCTGTTCTGAATATTTAATGAAGCTATATTGGGAGCATAGGCTATTGCAAACAGATGCTGTATTATCAGTCGACCCATCGTTAACTATTACTATTTCATAATCTGTTAAACCTGAAGAAATTATACTGTCAACAGTTCGCTTTATGCTTGTTTCACAATTAAACGCAGGAATTATAACGCTAAGCAACACCTGGTAACCACTCCTCCCAGAAAAATCTGTAGTTAGTATAGTCATCATATATGTTAATATCTACTTCAATATAGCATTTATTATAATACCATATAAGGAACATAGCCAACAAAATTATAATCATAAACTTTTGCTTTGATAAAACTTCTAACCTGATGCCCTCACTAATCCCCTCTATCTTTTCATCCCTATAATCTGCAAAGGAAAGGGGAATAAAAATAATAAGGAACTGTAAATAGTAGTCCGTAAGCCTTGTAAAAACATTATCGAAACCCGAAAACATTTGTAGACCCGCCGCCACAACCATCAAGTTAGCAACCTTCGAAAAATACTTACCGTTAAAGCCTCTTAAAACAAAACCGGCTATTATAAACAGAAGTATTAAAAAGAAACGTCCTCCTAAATCTGCAGTATCGCCTATAATATTCTCTTCATAATAAAAATCCTGCATCAGCTTTGCTATTTGGTTTTTATTAACAAATATAACTGTCGCACCACAAATATAAATTAAAAAAGTTGGTAAGGTGAAATTCCGCTTTGATAAATAATATGCCGGCAAAAATATAAGTGCAGGCGCATGAACAAAGGTAGCTAATACTGTAAACAATGCGAACTGCTTTGGTTTTTCCTCCATAATACCAACAAAAGCTATCATTATAAGCCCCATTGCTATTGATTGTTTAACTGTATTGAAACCGATAACATAAAAGCCCATACAATTCCATACCAAAAAACTGAGCCAGGGAAGTGGCGAATATTTATAAATTAAATAAGCTACCACAACCTCAATAAAGATGGCAACAGCAATAAGAAACACTTGAAATTCACCGTCAGACAATAAGGAAAAAAACCTCATCAGCCAATTAAAACCAAAGTTTTTGCCTTCTTGAAAAACATCTTCGCTGAACCATCCCTGGTCGGTTATACGCCAATAATTGTAGCAATATGATTGCATATCACCAGTCAGATACGGATGTCTTAAGCCTGACAAAAGTGAATGGAGAACAGTCATTATTACAATATATTGCTTTCTGTCTTTTGAGCCTTGAGGCATCAAAACACCAAAAGCCATTATTGCAACTAAAAGCAAATAGTATTCTAAACTTTTCATGCTGTCTCCTTTCGAGTGTTATTCTATAGAAACAAAGAAATCTTCTGTTGCTTTAACTGAAGCTTCAATTGAAAAGCCTCTACCCCTTTCTGCAGCGTTCCTTTCGTATTCCTTCTTTAAGCTGTTGTCGGTCAAAAGCTTTTTAATTCCTTCCGATAATGCTTTTGCATCACATTCAGTTATTATTCCGTATTGTGAGCGTCCTAAAAGCTCCTTCATTCCGTTACATTTAGTTGTAACAATAGCCTTTCCTAATATAAGCCCCTCTGCAACAAATGAAGAAAAGCCTTCATAATCTGATGATATTGCTAATAAATCTGCATTTTTAATATAGGGGTAGGGGTTACTTTTAAAACCTAAAAGAGTAACTGTACTCTGAACACCTGAAGAAATGATAGTTTGCTCTAAGCTTTCCCTTTCATCACCTTCGCCGATTATTAAAAGGTTATTTGAAATGCCACCATCTAAAAGCAGTCTGTGAGCTTCAATCAGTCTATCAAATCTTTTTTGTTTTGAGAGCCTGCCTACAGAAACAATTGTGGGATTTTTTTCATCAAAAGAATAATCATCCACCGTTTTCTCTGCTTTTTCTTTAATGCTGTAATCGTCTATAACATTGTATATAACTTCAGTATCAAATTCATTCCCGTATATACTTTTAAAGCTGTTTTCTACATCCCGGGAAACACACACAACCTTATCAAACTTTTTATACCAGTTCTCGCTTTTTGTCTTAAATTCATTAATGTTGCTTATCTTTTTAGACAAATCACAATGAACCCAAGCAATTTTTCTTGCTTTTTTATTTGTTGATGTTGAAATAACCTTTGTGGCTCCACATTCAAGGTAAGCAACCTCTATATCATAATCACCCTTAATATGTAACGGGTAAATTGCTTTCAGCAAAACACTAAGTCTGTATTTATAATTATTTAGTTTTGAGTAACAAGGATATATGTATTTATATTTGATATTCTTGTTTAAATATTTTTCAGGATTTTCCCTCCAAACAGTTTGAACCGTAATATCAAATTTTTCTTTATCCATATTATTAACAAGGTTTTGCAGCACCTTTTCTGCTCCGCCCGCCGATAAATTCTCTATAAAAAACAAAATCTTAATCATCGTGATTAATCCATTCTAATGTATTTACATAAATCTATGGTAATCTTTCTCATAAATCCTACATATTTTTTCGCAAAATGATTTACTGTCAAACCCGTGTTTTTTTATAGCATTTATGATGGCAGTATCATCTGCAGATTCACATTCAATTGCTTCGCCTATTTTCTCTGCCCATACTTTTGAACCGCAATCCAAGGATAACCATTTAATTAGCCCTATACCAAAATCTGCTTCATGAGAAAATGTATCAGCTACAACACAATTTAGAGCCGCTGTTTGTGCTTCAAGCAGCACAAGAGGCATTCCTTCATATAGTGAAGGTAACAGAAAAGCTTTACACTTAGCCATAATAGTTGCGATATCTTTACGTACGCCTAAAAGCTTTATATAATCCGAAACACCATACTCGTTGATTTTATTTTTCACTTCTTGTTCATAATCGTTCCCATTGTTCCCAACACATAATATTCTTACTTTCTTGTTCATTCTTTTGAATTCATTTGCTATTTCCACAGAGAACAACTGATTTTTGACTTTAGTAAATCGACCTACCTGCAATACATTAACCCAACCATCACAATTCGAATTTTCTTTTGGAATCATAAATTTTGATACATCAATTGAATTAAAAACTAAATTATAGTTTTCGTTTTTTGTTATTTCCTTCCCATATAAAAATTCGCCTGCAGGGGAAGAACAAGCACAAAACTGTGTAGCATAACGCAAAATAAGCTTTTTCATGACAAAGTTGTAAATATTTCTGACTATGCTTGGGTAAGAATCATTCTCGTCAGCATCAGAAATATTGTGAGCGTGTACAATTCTGCTTTTGACTCCTGCTAACTTTGCTGTTAGAAGCACTAACCCGCTATGAAACAACTCGTGCGAATGAACAATATCGTATTTGCCATTTAATACATTATATAATTCTTTACAGTACCTAAAAAAATGTTTTCCCTCTGTGTTACATATGCGAATACACTTTCCGCCAAGAGAAACAATCTCTTCCTCATAAAAAGGATGTTCCATATTGGTAGTAAAATCTATTTGAAATTTATCTTTATCTGCGTTACGTAACAGGTGCATAAGCTGATTCTCAATTCCGCCTACATCCATATTACCTGAAACTATTAAAACTCTAATTTTTTCCAAATACAATCCAACCTCATTACTATTTAATCAACTGGAAGAATATATCTATTATACCAACAAGTTTAACTCTTATAGGAATTGATATTATTTTGCATTTAAAACCTGTAGGAGTAACTTTTTTGCTATTAAACAAGCTGCACATAGCTTTCAGTTTTTTTCTTCGTTCCAGAAAACTTAAATTACTTTTTGAAAGGTCATTTGCCACAGAATAAGCATTCCTGTAATGAAGCCACGCTAAAGAACGATTCACAGACTCGCTTTCTATATCGCTTTTTTTCAAAGCCTTGCACATACTTTCATAAACGCAAATCAACTGTTCAGAAAGATTTTCCCTATATCTCCTTGAAAGTGATTCCTCATTACTCACATCTACATAATAGATATTGCTATCTATTCTTTCGATTTTATCGGCTATAAGTAAAAAAGTAAAGACAAAGGTTAAATCTTCACCTACACTCAATTCCTCATAAAATCTCAAGCCTTTTTCTTCTATAATTTTTCGTTTATAAAGCTTTGCTAAACACGAATTAATTGACCGTGTAACTACGCTCTCACCGATAAAAGCTTTTTTCTCGCTTAGGGTGTTTACATGGCATTCGGGCCATACTTGCGTTTCTTTAGCAATCCCATTTACTACGATTGAAAAAACAAATTGATAATAGTCCGCATCACTTTTCGTGTAGTTATCAAGCACATCAAAGCATTCACTGTCAACATAATCATCACTATCTACAAACATAACATATTTTCCTTTTGCAACCGAAAGACCTAAATTCCTGGCAGAGGAAACACCGCCATTTTCTTTGTGTATATAAATAATGTTATTATGTTCCGTCTGCAAAGCTTTGCAAAGACTCTCACTCTTGTCCGTTGAGCCATCATTTATAATAATAATTTCCACATCGGTTCGGTCTTGTGATGCGATTGATTCTATACACCTTTTTATGGTTTTTTCTGAATTATAGACAGGAATAATTACTGAGTATTTCATTTCACTATTAACCCTCGATGATGCTTAATAATAATGGTTTTACTGCCTCTACATCAAACTGCTTACAAAGTTCAAAATTATTTTTGGAAACTATCTCACATTTTTCAGGTGATTTATAAAAGCTCTGTATAGCCTCAGCAAACGCATCAAAAGAAGTTGCTTGTACCAAAATGCCGCTATCTTCAGTCATAATATCCCTATGACCTCTGTTTTCGGAAGCAACAATCGGTAAACCAGATGCCATCTCTTCTATAATGTTCACTCCCAAGCCTTCTCTGATGCTTGCAGAAACACCCAAATTACAAACAGATAAAACTCTGCTCACATCGTGTCTATAACCTAAGAACTGAATTCTGTCATCAACATTTAATTCATTGCATAAATTCTCAAGGTACTCTGTTTTTTCGCCTTGTCCCAAAAACAACGCCTTTAATCCTGGACATTCATCCTTAAGCGAAGCAATTGCTCTGATAATAGTTTCCTGATTTTTGTTGTCGTTCAATTCACCGATAACCACAACTACAAAATCATCACCGGATAAACCAAGCTCTTTACGGATTTCCACACAATCCTCTTTAGATGATTTATAAAATCTTGAAGTGCTTACCCCTATTCCGGGTATATGGTAAACTGTTCCGTTTTTCTTTAACCTGAATTTTTTTGCTGCCTCAAAATCTTCTTTATTTATTGTTACAAGTATATCTGTAAAATGGGCTGCAAAGCCTTCAATTGCTTTATATATTAAATTATTGAGTTTTGGCCCGCCTTTATAAAAATGAAATCCATGAGCAATATAAGTAACTTTTGTCCCCTTCTTGTTTGCGAATGCCAATCTGGTTAAGAGTCCCATTACAGGCTCATTGGTAACAACGTTATCATAATGCTCTTTTTTTGCAATTTTTATTAACTGAAGCAAACCCTTTAAATTAGACATTTTAAACGGGCTTCGGTTTAAATCTACTGTTTTAATTGAACCATTTTCGATACCGCCAAAGAACTCAACCAGTTCACCAACTCTTCCGCCAACCGGAGAACAAGCCAAATCGACACAATAACTATTTTCGTGCCAAAACTTAATGTGCTCAGTAAAAAACTGAACTGCCATTAAATCTGTACAAGTCAACAATATCCTCTTCATTTACCTTAATACCTCAATTGTTTTTCAGCAATTTTCTCCCACTCACTCTATGAATGTCGCGAAGTTATGCCCAATAACCTGCAACTCCTCAAAACTATTGTTTCTCTAATGTTCCATCTTCCATAATTTTGTAAACAGCCTTGCAGTATTTAAGCATACTTTCTCTATGAGTTGTAATAATTCTCACTTGATTTGGTTCGGATACCATAATATTCTCAAGTACCTGTGTTTCTGTCTGCGAATCAAGTGCAGAGGTTGCTTCATCCATAAGCAATACAAGCGATTTTCTGAGAAGTGACCTTGCAATTGCCAATCGTTGAAGCTGACCCTGTGAAAGGTTCGCTCCGTGTTCGTTAAGCTCTGTTTTTATTCCCTTTGGAAGCGACTCTATCAATGAAGAAAGGTCTGCCTGACGCAACACATTAAGAACTTCTTCTTCCGTGGCATCATTTTTTACTATTCGCAGATTTTCCTCAATAGTACCGGAAAACACACCTATATCCTGCGGAACATAGGAGCAAAAACGTCTTGTGCTGTCAGAAGAATTTATAGATTCACTATTTGGAACCGTAAAAATTATTTCGCCTTCAGTAGGCTTCAGCAGTCCTAAAATCAACTTGAATAATGTTGTTTTTCCTTCACCTGATGCACCTATAAGAGCAATCGTTTCACCGGGCGATATTTTAAGATTTATATTTTTAAGAACAGGTAATTCTCCATCATCAAACATAAACGAAACATTTTTAAATTCAACTTCAACACCTGTATTTTTTGCCTTTTCAATAATATCAAAAGCTTTTTCTTTTTGTTCGTCATTTTCCGTTTTAAAATCTGTTATTTCCATAATTCTACCGGCAGAAGTTGCAACGGATATGGCAGTTGGTGCTAACGAAGCTAAAGAATTAAAAGAAGATGAGAGAGTGCCCGAAATTTGTAAAAACAGAGTCATTGTACCATAGGTGATAGCACCCTGCCACAATCGGTAAACACCCCAACCATAACAAAAATATGAAACAATCATACCGATAACAGAAAAACACAAGGTCATTATTATATTAAACTTTTCATACTTAAGACGGGTTTGTCTGTAAGTATCAAGTAATTTTGAAAAATTATTTATGTAATCCTTAGTAAGATCAAAAGCCTTAATAATCTGAATGTTCTGAACAGACTCCTCTGAGTATGACAAAACATCACCATTGATTTTTCTCGTTTCTTTGCTGTATTTTCTTATGGTTTTAACCAATAATCTTGATGATAAAAAGAGGAAAGGTGCACTGAGAAGTGCCAATACAGCCATAGTTTTATCATAATAAAGGACTATTGCCAATGAACCAAAAAACTGAACAAATCGTGTAATTACGGCAGGTATAAACCCTATAACTCCCGACGAAACTGTTGAAACATCTCTCTCAAGCCTGTTAATTAAATCACCGGAATGGTATTTGCGGATTTCCTGCCAATCCGCAGTAACAATGTGCGAATAAATATCCTCTCTTATTTCGTTATCAACTTTTGAGTTCACCTTAGCAGTTATCCAGGAGGATACCGAGGCGAAAACAAACTGAAAAACAGTAAGTGCAATAACAATTGCAGCGGAAGTAATCAGTTGCTCCTTGGTGTGCGACACAACCGAATCAATAAGATACTTTGATGCAACGGAAACGCACAACGACATAACCGTTGATATAAAACCAAATAAAATATAGATAATACACATAAGTCTATATTTCTTTGCATATCTTAGTATCCACTTCCACTCATTCATCATATTCGCAATAAGAGTGGTGAATTTTTCAGATTTACTCATCATTCTCTGCCCTTCAAACATCTAAATCATCATCGAGACGGAAACCATAGCCATATTCCTCGGCACTACCGTATTTTCCATACTTACCGTACTTGCCACCGTATTTGCTATATTTACCATATCTGCCGTAACTCTTGTAATAACCGTATTTATTGTAAGCCTTGTAGTAACCATAGCCCATAATACTTGTTTGAGCACCATTTAAAATGCAACCTAAAATTTCAGAATCGGTAGAAATTAACGAATCTAAGCCATCCTGAATTTTAGAGATTCTTACAGTATCCTGTAAAATCACATATAAAACGCCATCTGAAGCCTGAGCCACAAACATAGCATCAGAAGCAGTGCCACACGGGGCTGTATCAACAAAAACCAAGTCATAATTCACCTTAACTGAGGAAAAAATATCTGCTAAATTATCGCTGTTAACAACCTCTTTTGCATCTCCGGTGGCAACAAGTGTCATCACATAAATTTTATACTTCTCAAGATATGCAATTTTATACTTATCCGTAACAATTGAATAGTTTACATCATCCTCGTTAACCCTGAGTGTTTTTAGCACTCCGGGACTATTCATATCACAATCTACGAGAAGTACCTTTTTACCTATTAATCCAAAGGACATTGCCATATTTACGCAAACAGTTGTTTTGCCTTCATTTGCAATGGTACTTGTAACAGCAATAACCTTTTTATCGTCCTTCAGCATTTTCTTGATAATAGTTCTTAACGACCTAATACTATCAGGAAATCTGTCATCGGTTAAATTACCGTTAATAAGCAAAGGCTCTTTACCTTCTCTTGAATTTTTCTTAAGAATAATGTACGGAATAATACCCAAACATTTAATATTAAGATTATTTCTTATATCCTTTTTAGTGCGAACCGTGGTTCTTAAAACTGTATAACAAAGCAAAAGAATCAAACCTAAAATCAAGCCATAGGTAACGCTCTTAAATATCTCATCGAAATAGGCCGGCTTATTATATGGTTCTGTCGGCAAAATAGGACTTCTGATAACATTAAACTTAATATTACCAACAACATATCTTGCAATTTCAGGATAATTTTCCATAGTGCTTATAAGCACATCATAAGTCAACTGCGGTTCATAGCCCTCTGCCCTTAAAGTAAACATATTTGAGCCCGAAACAGATGATGCAGTCAAGCTGACTGGTATTGAGGATAAACGCAAGTCAGAAGACACCGCATCCTGTAACAATTTACTGCTTAAAATACCGGGAAATGTTGAAGAAAGGTGAGATGCTGTTGAAGCGTCATAATAGAAATTATACGCAGAAATTCCGTTTATAGAGGAAGCCCTATCCTGTGTGCTTACCGTAAAAGTAACCTCAGCTCTATACTTTGGTATATAGCTTCTGTGACACTTAAAAATTGAAAATACGCAACACACCACGCAAATAATCGCAATAACCCACCAAAATTTTTTAAAACCGCGACAAAAATCACTGAAGTAAAAGGATGCGTTATCTTCCTCATTAAATTGTAATCCACTTTCGTTCATACTCATTCTTGTGAACTTCCTTTTTTCAGATTAGAAATAATAGTTAACCTTTTAAATGCCATTTACTACGAGAGTATTTGCTATCATCACCGGCGCCTGTAAATGATGCCACAGGCATTTCCGGATGAGTATCGTTCAAAATACAGCCTGCCAAATTTCCGCCAACGTCTGTAATGGTTAAAATAGCATCGTTTATTGTAGTAGTTTCAACAACATCTGTTTTTACTACAAGAATAGTCTTATCTGCCACTTTAATAATTTCATTTACAGAGGAGTCAACAGAAATAGGAGCCGTGTCAATCACTACATAGTCCACCATATCTTTAAGGAGCTTAATAGTGTCTTTAGTCGCACCGCTTTCAATCCACTTATAGCTGTCAGCGTATGGGCGAGTGTTAATAGCTAAATACAGATTGGTCTTTTTATATCGCCTTAATTTGTAATTCTTCCTTGAATTTTCATCATTAAAGAACATACCTAATTCGGAATTTTCTTCATACGCGCAATCAAAAAGCTTATAGATAGCCGGTTTTTTTCCATCCATATCCATTAAGGCAACCTTTTTACCCTTGCGGGCAAGAGAAAGTGCCAGATTTGAAGCAATAGTTGATTTACCCTCGTTTTCCGCGAAACTTGTTACAACAAAAACTTTTGAACCATCCAATATTTTCTGGTGCTCAATTTTTGCCACAATCCTATTAAACGACTCGATATACCTCGTACTTATAAAAGCATTGCCTTCAATAAGCAAGCCTTTTTTCTTCTTTGAAATCAAGTCTTTTATTGTTCTGCGTTTGTTTTCGTGAGGAATGCATCCCCAAAGTTTTCCGCTTACCCTATTCTTGAAATCTTTCTCGCTTTTAACAGTATCTCTGAACACAGAAAAAACAACAATTGCACCAATGCTGATTAAACCGATTAAAAGCAGTGTCTGGGTTTTACTATGTTGTAAACCTACGCTTGAGGGTACAGAGGACATCGAAGGATACTTCAAAACAGTAATTACAGAATTTTCAAATACTTCTTCAGAAATAGTTGGGTAAACCTGCAAAATAGCATTAAGAAGCTCGTAGGATTTTTGAGGACTGTCAGAAACAACGCTTATATTTATAAAGTTTGTGTCTGTTAATACGTTTGCGGTAATTTTGCCGTCAAACTTTTCAATGCCAAGGTATTCCGCAGCCTCTTTTTCCATGGTTGGCTCAGAAAAAACATTTGAGAAAACCTCTGCCATTTCAGAAGAAACACTATACATAGACATTGTGTTTGATGAAGAGCCCTTTACATTAACAACAACTGTTGCCGTTGAGGTATATTCCGGTTTGTAAATGCTGTACTCAGCAATATATATACCCATAACTCCTATAAGAAGGCACAACAAAACCACCCAAAGATTTCTTAACAAATCTCTTAGGACGCTATAATATTCAATTGAAATCTTGCCTTTTCTCATAGAAAATACTCTCCTGAAATAAGTTTTATCACTCTACAACAACATTCAAAACAGAATGACCCTTTGCACCGTTCCTGTCTGTAACGAAATAATTGACAATATAAGTTCCGCTTTTTTGGAAATTCACATTATCATCTATCTGAACCTTAGAGGTCAAATCTTCTCCATTTTTACTTGTTGCTCTAATAATATAATCTTTAAAATCAACATTCTGATTTTTATCTACATATATCAAATATTCTTCAAGCTCAATCTGAGGAGCAGAAAGGCTTCTTTCCTCCATAATTAACGGAAGAGAAAGTGTTGATGTATCTCCCTTTTTGTTGGTAACAGTAAGCTCAAGAGTATAAACGCCTGTTGCGGATGAAGTGAAATCAGGGCTTGTTATAACAACATTTCCGGAAATATCACCTTCAATACAATCCACAGCACCGATGCACGTTGCAATATTTACATTTTCATAAAGAGAAAAGCACAAACTATCCGTCAACTTAAATCTCGGTGGTATATAGTCTGTATAGCTAACCTTTCTTGTAGCGTGAGCAACGTGGTTATTGCTATCACAAACCGCATACTTAACCTCACAAACACCCGGCTCAATAAACCTTGAAATAGATTCGACAATAACCTTATTTGTCAAGTCGCCATCCTTTTCGTCCGTGGCTTTAACCCCTTTAAGGAGTTCCTTATCGGAAGCATTGCACTTCACTTCAATAAAATTATTTTCAATTGTGATTTCAGGTATAGTGTTATCCTCGTTTTTCTTTTGAACAAGGAATATAACACAAAAAGATACCAAAGTAACAATAAAAAGAACTACTACGGAATTTCGCATTATTCGCATAAAATCTCTCCTAAAAGTGCATAATACGACATTTTCTTATATTTAATCATTATAATTCTACCACATCTTCTATTATAATGCAAGGAGTTTAAACATTTTACTATTTTTTTACACAAAAAAGCTTCGTGATAAAAACTTACCACGAAGCTCATTTTAATTAGTTGTTATGAAAGGAAGCCCTGTTCAGCACCCAATTCAACAGAAGTGAATTTACAGTAGTAGTCAATTGGAACCGGTGTATCACATTGTTCATTCATACCAAAGATATTATTAGCATCGTATCCTTCACCGAGAATATCAGCAATAAGCTCCAAATCGACCTGTACAAGGCAAGTGCTTGGGCTACCCGCAGCTGCTTTAGCGAATACGAGTGTAGGTTTCAAATAATTCTTCATATCACTAATACCTCCTTAAAATATATTGAAAATAGATGCGAAAAGATTTTTGAAGAATGCAATGATTTTATCCAAAATGCCTGTCACAACAGGAACTTCAACATCATTACCATCATCAACAGGCTCGTCAACAACAGGCTCATCAACATCAGGTTCGCCTACACCAGGCTCACCAGCACCCGGTTGCTGTGAACCACCGCTTACAATAGCATTGTAATCATAAGAGTTAGGGTCAATTGTTATTGGAGTCATAGAATATGACACTTCCATAACAGCCAAGTCTTCACTTGTAGGAACAGCAGCTACTGCACCTGTAAGCTTAAGATTATTGACAGCAAGAAGTCCGTCGCCTGTGTTTGTAATCAAAACACTTGCTTTACCAGTATTTATATCAATATCAAGCCAAGGTGTAATGTCAAAATACTGCTCTGTAGCTGTATTTATTGCAAACTCGCGTGGGTCTTCATCACCTGAAACAATCTTTGCTGTAGTAGCGCCGTCAACTGCACGAAGGCTAATCATAACTCTTGAATCCGCATTAGCAAGTTGAACACTAAACGCAACTGAATGTGAACCATCGCTATCTGTTGCCTTCTGCAAGTAAAGCTCATTCTGAGGACCTACTGACTGGTAGTTTTTGAATGAAAGTGCAACCGCATTACCATCTTCACCCTTAGGTGTGCCTACAACATAAGCAAACAAAGCACCATCACTACCATCATTACTTGTAATAACATTACCATTTTTAACAGCTGCTAACTCACCAATAACATTATGATATGTAGCACCCTTTTCGGAATTGATATAGTATGCTACTTCTTCTTCACGAGTAAGAGGATGGTAAATACGGATACCATCGATGTAGCAATCAAGTTTTACATCAGATTCTGTTGTTGCACGATTTGATGCAGTAGCTTCAGCAGCAGGGCCTGTACCACCGTTGAGGATTGAATTATCGTTGTACCATACATATTCAACCTTATTTGCAGGAACACCCATATCCTTAAGGAAATCTTCAGCTGTGTATGCCTTATTGAACAAGCTGTAACGACCGCCTGTTACACCCTGAGCAGTTGAAAGGTAAGCTGCTGTAACTTCAACAGTGTAATTACCGTATCCACCTGCATTTGTGTAGTTTATGATAGGAACCTGCTTGAGGAGTTCACCGTAATTGTTTTCAGCATCAACATAATATGTATCAACCATGAAGACCTTTTCAATAGTTTCAATAGTTTTACCAGTTTCATCAGTAGTTATCTTCTTGATGTTTACTAACTGAATACCTGTATTTGCACCGCAGACTGACATAAGGTCGAAGCCAGTACCTGTGTAGCTGAATGTCATTGTTTCACTACGCTTTGTTGATGAGTTAACAGTTGCCTTTAATGCAGTACCGTTTGAGTAACCTGCACCGTTGTTTTCATAAGCTACGTCAGAACCGTAACGGTCATCGTCACCTGAAAGATCCTGATATGATTTAGTTTCACCCTCGGTGTAAGTGACCCAATCAGAATACTGGGGACCGTCTGTTGAAGCAGTGAATCTGTTCTCCTCGAAAAGAACGTTAGAAGCAGGAACAATATTGATTCTGAACCAGTCATAAGTTCCGTCGTCACGCTGGATAAGACAGAATGAACGGTTATTTTCTTCAGTATATCCAGTGGATACAAGCTCATAAGTCATATCGAGATGGCCGTTTTCAAACTGATTATCAAATCTAAGGGCAACATTATCTGTTACACGAGATTTGCTATAATTATTAGGGTCCTGTCTGTTAAGACCACCGTCAACAGAGCGAAGTGTACCGTTGATATCCTCGTCATACATCGGTAAACCATAGTCAAGAACGTAAGTGTATGTCGGGATATTGAAGTATTCTGTCGGGAAGTACTTGAATACGTCATCAGAGTTACCCTCACGATAAATACCTGTTGTGCTTACATTATTAATTGATGTATTTGTAATATCTGCTTCTTCGTCAGCAAGCACACCGGTAATATGGATTTTAAGCTTGTAGCCTTCTTTATTCTTTGAAATATAATCCTCATCGTATTTATAACCTGTGATAGCCAATCCGTTAGGTCTGGATTTATCATAAGTAACACTGACATCTGTATTTTCTGTAATTGCCTCGTCTTCATTGAATGTGAAACGCTCAACCTTATCGAAGTTACCGGGAACAAGTGACCAGCTTACATCAATGCCAGATTTAAGGTTACCGTTTTCTTCATCAACAAGAGGCTTAAATGCAGAACTGAGTTCCTCATAAATGATTGCCTCATCATTAAGATTTGCAAGACCTACAGCATTATTTTTAACTAACTCACGACCAATAGTCGAACCGAAGTCCATGAACTTTTCAAAAGAAATGTCTCCAAGGTTTGCAGTATATGTTACGCCGTCAACGTTTGAACCACCCAAGTTTTTCATTGCTGTTGCTGCAGGATACTTTGAAGAAACAGCATCCATATATGTTCGAGTGTCAAAGCCACTAGCATCTTCACCGACAAGAGCACTATAAATGAATGCGCCTGCATTCTTCATTGAATATGCCTTTGCAATAACATTGTCTGCAGCAGTTGCTGTAGCACTTCCACCGTCAGCACCGGGAACACCGTCTGACATAAAGATAATTACACAGTTTCTGTCGCCATCAGCATTGTAAGTATAACCGGAATTGTTCATAATTTCGGTTGCAAAAGCAAGTTCCATACCCGAATCGTCGGTCTGTGCATCGTTACTGATGTCTGTAATATTACCAATCTGTGTTTTAAGAGTCTCAATATTTGTGGAGTTTACATCCCAGAAAGCATTTGTAAAGCCTGATGATGCCCATACATTATCTGTGCCAAGGTAAGTAGCTGTAGCACCGTAATAAGTAATTGCAATTCTGTCATTAGTACCCTGTGCTGAAATTGCACTAACAATATCCGATGCCTTTGCCTTAATTGTGTCTATACGAGTTGTTGCATTCAGGTCACAAACACCGCAAGTGTAAGTATAGTGTACACCTGTGTAAAGTTCTGCCTCACGACGAGTCCCGTTACTTGTACTTGAAGACATACCTGATTGAGAAACTGCGTTATCAACATTTGAATAGAACTGGTCTCTTGTTATTGGGTCGTGAACATAACTTGCACCTGTGGTACTTTCACCTTTTGACTGTAATACATAGTAAAGTCCGTCATCAGCGACATAATAAGCCCAATAATACTGCTTGCTTGGGTTGCTAGCAAAGTTTAATTCTAATGTGTTAATCGCAATATAAACTCTATAATACTTACCGTCAGTATGCAACATATAAATCTGGTTATCAGGGTTTGAGAATGCATAACCGTTAACGCCTGCATTTCCTGATGCCGGAGTTTTTGAATTTTCTTCTTTACACAATTCAGCAACACTAATTGAATCTGTTGCCGCCCACTGTCTGAGGGCTGTACCATCAAATGTTTGTGTTGTTCCTGTTACTTCGTTATTGCAGTCAAATGTCTGCTTCTTAGCAACAGACTGAGACTTATCCATTACGATAATATAGTCAGTACCTCTTTCACCAACATGCTGATAGTGATTAGGAGAAATAGCGTAAGTTTCAAGGTCGATAGTATATGTACCGTCAGACTGAAGCTCAGCCTTCATATCTGTATATACACGGCTTTCGTAAGTTGAAGCAGACTTATCAACAACACGCTTATAAATATTGAACAAACCGTGTGCATAGAATGTATCTTCACGTGTTACAACACCTTCACCGCCAAGCACACTTGAACCTGAATTATTCAAAGCATCTGTATGGAAAGTACCGGGCTGTTCGGTAACACCTGAGTACATAGAAACTGTGCTGTTGTTGTTTCTGTAATAGGTATCATATGCATCATTATAGCTTGCTGTTTCGCCGTCATTACACCAGAGGTAATACATTTCGTTGTTAGAAATCCAGAATCCGCCTTCGCCATCGCCTGAATCGTGAATTCTCATTTTTGTTCCGCGAACAACATCTGTTGCCATTGAGATAGTTGAAGCATCGCAATAGAAGTTAGGATGATTAACGAAATAGTAATCAGGAGACTGAATGCTGTATGCATTTCCGCCAAGGCTGTTAATTTCCCAACGAACATTTCTTACATCATCCTTTGCAGCATTACTGAGATAAAGCTTATTGCCTTCAAACGAATACTCTGTAATAGGATGAGCAATTGCACCTGTATAACCGGAATTATTACCGTAACTATTCTTTGAAAGTCTGTAACCCTTATAACCACCGTTAGCATCAAGTGCATAGAGGATATTTCTCTGTGTTACAGGGTCTTTTACAGGAGATTCATAAACGATAAGATATTCTTCGCCGTCTTTAATTTCAGAAAGACTATTTACCTTTTCATAATGAGTAGATGGTGTATCTATAGTCTTAACTTTATTTTCAAGTGCATAAGGGTCAATTTTCCAGATAACATCAACAGGCTTTTCACAGTTACCAATTCCTGTAATTCCGTCGTTACCTGTAAGGTATTTATAAGAAGCACTCTCAAAAGTACAGAAAATCAAGTCATTAACAATGCAAAGACCTTCTGACATTGGCATCATATCGTAAGTTTCATATTCGCTTACCCTGTGTGCCTTAATAGTCTTTGTTGTGTTGTTATCTTCGCTTGTACTTATTACTACATCTGTAGTAGGCTGTGCAGAAAGGTCAATATCTGCTGTGATGAGCTTACTTGTTTCACCAAAGCCGAAGTTAATCGAGTTACCTGCACCTGAACCGTATGAACAGCTAAGGTAAAGCTTACCGTCATCAACAACTGCATACTGAACATCCTTGATGTTGTTATCAAGAGCTATGGCATGGGTTGGATAACCCTTACAGTCGGATATTCCGCTTGTAAGATTACCCCACTCTGCTGCAGATGATGAACCCTTAAGCTTATAACCATAAACCATAGAGTTGTAATCTGATGTAGCAGGAACATTGTATTGGTCTGCCGCTATAGTAAGACCACCAAGAAGTGCACC
This sequence comes from uncultured Clostridia bacterium, assembly GCA_937906895.1. Lineage (GTDB taxonomy): Bacteria > Bacillota > Clostridia > Oscillospirales > Acutalibacteraceae > Fimenecus. The sequence continues at coordinate 54,756 of CALCTT010000028.1, forward strand.
ACGGTCATAGAAGTTACCCATCCAAAGATAACCCTGGTCATAGCAAACGTAAGCTGCGTAAGCAGTTTTATCATTTTTTGTTACGGAACCAACTTCGGTGAACACAGCTTCACCTGCGAGCTGAACTGTTCTGTATTGATCTGTTTCTGTTTCAATACCGTCAAGAAGTTCAAGAGGTGCGTAAGCAATTTTTCTGTCCTGGTCACCACATGAGTAGTAAAGGTTGTGTTCAGAAATAGCAATACCACCACCGTGGTCAGTATTAGGGGTAACGCCATCAACGTTAATAAACGAGAACATTGCAACGAATTCACCTGTTGCAGCATCAAGACAGAACACCTTACTTGGTTTTGGTGCATCACTGTTGTGATATGCAGTAACAAGCATCCAGTCCTTCTGCGGATAATACGTCATACCCTGAATAACATAGTTTTCGTTAGGGTCAAGACCGGGGATAACAATATCCGTAGCTTCACTCGCACCATTCAAATATTGGGCCGCGTAGCTGTTATAGATTGTCTCACGGTTCTCTGTAACAATCTGTGTCTGTGTGATTGTTTCGTCGCCTGTTGAAATAGCAGCAACATCCATCTTTAAATGAGGAATAGCGATTGCTATCGTTCCGACAAGGATTGCTAATGAAAGCAACAACGACATGGCCTTTCTAAATATTTTGTTCTTTTTCATTTTCATTACCTCCATTAAAATGAAAATACTTTACAAATCCAATTTTGAATTTGTTTAATTCCTTGATTTTCGACTCATTTCAACAAGATTTTGTACCTGTTTACAATAAGCCTTTGCCTTTTTACAGGCATATTCGGGAACTTTTGAAAAATCCCCTGTTTCTGCAAAGGAAACTGCAGCACAGATATCGCAATTTTTACGATATTCACAGTCCTTACATTCCCTTGGCATTTTTATTTCCTCACGAGCCTTGTTCATATATTCCCAGGCAGTGTTGAAATCATTAATTTCTACAGACGGTTGTGTCATCATTCCACAAGGTGTCATTTTACCGTCATAGGTAACCCAGAAGGAGCTTAGTCCCGCTCTGCAGGAAATTCCCTCACATTCATCTGTAAGAAACTCTCTTCTGCGACCCTGTTCACCTTTTTTGCCCAATGCGACAATTTCAGCAAATCGTTCTTCAGTAAGACTTTTCAGCTTGTTTTCAAAATCAAGCCTTGCAGCCTCCTCCGGACTTAACCTGAAAGCCTCACCGCTTGCCCTTACAGGCTCAAAAATATAGGTAACGGTTTTCATATCCACACCTAAGGCATTTGCGTAAGCTCTCGCTTCACTTAAATCGTCCTTATTAAGAGGTGTTACGGTATAATTAAATCGGATATTCACACCGTTTTTTCTAAGGCCCTCAATGGCGTATTTAACCTTTTCATAAGCGTTTCCGTCTCCGCAAAGTTCTTCGTAAGTCCTTTCGGATAGACCATAGAGAGTTATATTCAACCTCTGTGGCGGATATACTCTGAAAAATTCTATATACTCATCGTCAATCAATGTGGCGTTGGTATTTATATTCACAAGAAAGCCCATTTCACGAAGCTTAAGGTAAATCTCCTTAAAATCACTCCTGACGAGTGGCTCGCCACCCGTTAACAGCAAATTCAATGTGCCTCTTTTTTTACATTCCTCTGCAAGCTTCAACCACCACTCGGTAGTTTTTTCTCGGCTTTGTGCTTCCTTATTGCAGATACCCTTATGTATATAACACATTTTACAATCAAGAGTACATCTTGAAGTAAGCTCAAAGGTCCCTGCAAGAGGAATTTTGCCTAAATCGGCTTTCATAAAAAGCTTATTTATAAATAAATTGTATGCGTTTTCCATAACCAATCACTGTTATTCGTTTTTCAATGCTGATTTCAAAGTCTCTACTGCCCGCTCATCCGGTGTGCAATCCAAATGATAAACATTGACCGTACGGAGAATCTTGTTTATCAGCTCGACACATTTCACAGGTACTCCGGGAGTTTGCATATCTATATATGTATTGCCCAATACCGCTTGCAAACCACCAACCGTTGTCAGCTTTTTAACGGTATTCTGCGTGCTTTGACCCAGCTCAACTATTGCTTTAAGTGGCAGATTTTTGTTCTCACAAATTCCGCTTGTACCGCAAAACGGCACTCCACAAGCATAAACCTTGCCATCGACACAGCACAGTCCTGCTTTGTCACCATTGATTACTTTTGCTCCGCCAAACCTACGCCAAAGCTCCGCCTGTGTGCTTTTACCCGTTCCGCTTGGTGCGGTGAACAATATTGCCTCACCGTTCACCTCTATAAAAGAGGCATGCATCAACAGTGAATCAAGATACAAAAGAGACTCTGCCAGACCAATTGTACTCCACATATAACGCTCATCCATAAGAGTTTTAAAGCTACCCTCGGCAAAGGTTATTTCCTTTTGCGATAAATCATTCAACGTAGCTTTTATAACTGCGCCATCAGCGGAGCCCATATATATACGCTTATAAACCACATTACCCACGGTACAATAGTCACAGTCGCCTCTTTCTAACCATTCACCATTTATCTCAGGTAATTTTCCGGCAATCTTACATTCTACGATTATATCCGGTTTTGCGGATTCTACAAGAAACTTTTTCCAATTTTCCGAATCTCCCGGAAAGAAAGGAGCACTGAGTTTCAATTCCTTTCCGCATATAGAATAATCCCTTAACATGCGCTACTCTCCCACTGTCTTAGGATACATAGTTGATTTTATCACACATTTGTATATTTGTCAACGAAAAAAGAGAACAATATTTTATATTGCTCACTTTATAATTCAAATTTGCTATTTTGTCGAAAATATGTTAATATTGGTAATAATATCTTAATGAAAGGTGATTTTTATGACCAACGAAACCTTTAAAATTAAATCCGGATATGTTTTAAGAGAAATTGAAGGTGAATTTTTGGCAATTCCATTTGCACCGGAGCTTAATTCATCAAACATTATAATTCTCAACCCTGTAAGCGGACTCCTTTGGGAAAATCTCCAGACTGGATGTACTCTCTCTCAGCTTGTTAAGGCTGTTACCGAGAATTTTGCAATTGACGAGACAACAGCTCAAAGCGACATTGAAGAGTTTTTGCAATTACTTAAGGAAAACGATATGCTTGAATAACCCGTTGTCTTATCGACAACATAAGGCATTCTGTTTTTATTCTATTACATTATATGTTAGGGCAATTTTTTACTGACTTTTACCCAACAAAACTGAAAATGAAAAGTCCTGATGAGCAGATTTTGCAAATTAGGACAAAACAAGCCAAAACACTGACTAATCAATGTTTTGGCTTGTTTTTTTGGCACCCCCTGCGGGAATCGAACCCACATCTAATCCTTAGGAGACCGCCCGGAGGGGTGTTTTTACGTTCACTTTTAATCACTTAAAAAGCCTCGTAACCCCTTATAAATCAAGGCTTGGCGACTGTTTTTATGTTAATGTATTCACTTCTGATAACTTCTGATTTCTGCCAATATTTCACCCCGATATTAGCAGGATATTAGCAGACCATCAACATGTAGGTGATTGATAGTATGTTAATTCTGTACCAAATTATAACCAATTTCATTTTTAAATATTCGCTGTTTTATAATATCTATTATTTACTTTTTTATTAATAAAATGATTAAAATAACGCATTTTAATAATAGAACCATTATTACATTAATGTAATTGTTTTTACAGAATTTTCAATTTAGAACATTTTAAATTTCAGCTAAAATTGTAAATTTAGCCATATTTTTGATAATGGCTGCAAGAATTCAACTTAATTTCTAATATTATGTATTTTCGTTATGTTGATTGACCGAATCTTTTAGAGTAAAAAACATTCAAAACTATCCATGTAAGCTTCTGCAAACATGAGAAAAATTTTATTATTGGTGAAAATTTAATGTCCAGATTTTCTAAAGCAAGATAATTTCTACGCTTGTATTGACACGGATAAGTGATGTTCAACATGTGAATAGATTGTTTTTATGGAATCATTCTCTGAGACCTCGTCTGCAAAATATGATTTTTTTGTAGTAAATGGTAGAAATATTCAAATAAACCTGATATAATATTTGTATATTTTATAAGGAGATTGTGTTTAGTTTTCTGAACTATCACATGTTTTTTCTATGAAAACCAATTCTTTTGATTACAATAATTACTATCACAAAATATCCTCAATTTATAATGATGTTAGATTAGATTCAAATGATGACTTTGCTATGACAATAGACAACATCCTCAATGCTTGTCAAGGAAAAGTTGGAACGCTTCTTGATGTTGGATGCGGAACTGGAAAATATGGAGAGGCATTAGAAAAATTGGGATTTGTTGTAACGGGAATTGATAAATCTCCAAGTCAAATTCAAGAAGCCCAAAAAGTGATTGATTGTCAGTTAGGCAATGTTTGTCAATTGCCCTTTGATGATAACAGCTTTGATATATGTATTATGATAATCATGATTCATCATCTATGTAAAGATGAACGAATTCAAGCGTTCAAAGAAGTCTATAGAGTATTAAAACCTAATGGTATTCTTATAATCAAGACTGCTTCTCACGAAGATTTAGAATATAGAATTTCAAGTCGTTTTTTTCCCGAAGCTCTTTCTATTGATAAGAAACGATATCCAACAATTCAATCTTTAATAGACGAAATGCAATGGTTTGATACCGTGGTTTGTAAGCCAGTTGTTTTAACCACCAAATTTGATGTTGCTGAAATGATAAAAAAGTTAGAAATGAGAAGAACAACAAATTTAGGCATGTTAACAAATGAAGAGTTACAGAATGGCTTACAAAGATTCAAAACATACTATAAGGACATCTCGGTTGCAAGCAGAGAGAGTCATTACACTTTTATAATTGCGACCAAAGGAAAAACAAAATGAATATAATAGTAATAATTGGACATACAGGGGCAGGAAAATCTACATTATGCAAAAAACTTGCTTCTCGCTATAAAGCAAAACTTTTATCATTTGCAGACGAAGGGAAAGCTTTCTCTATAGAAAAAGGTTATTCACGCATAAGAGATTGTTATTCTGGTTTAGGTGAAGAAGCTTTTGTATCTTTGTTTTCTGAGTTTTTCTCAAACAACATTGAAAAAGCGATAAATAAAAGCAACTTTGTTATTATTGATGGATTATATGAACAAAATATTGCTTTAAAATTAAAAAACTCATATGGTGCTAAATTTATTTTGGTAGATGTGCCCATTAATGTTTGCTTTTCTAGGATTGCTAGTCGCAACAATCTAACATTTGCTGAAGTTGAACGTGAATATGCTATAAAAGAATCAGTAAAAGATTCGTTAGGCAATATAAATGTTCTTAATATGGCCGATTTGAAAGTCGATGGAAGAATGACTATAGAAGAAGTATATTCTTACATAACAAACAGAATTGATGAGTACTTAATTTAGGTATAATAGGAGGTAAAAATATGTATATTACTGTATTAGGTTCAAGTGCCAAACAAACAGGACTTAGAGAGTGTGTATCCATATTGATCGACACAGAAACAAGTTCTATACTTTTTGATGCTGGTCCAGGCGTTGTGTCAGCAATTAATAAAGCAAACAGAAAAAGCACATCAATAAATAGTGTTATTTTAACCCATGTTCATGGAGATCATAGTTTAGGCTTTGCATATCTCATTTTTGATCGTAATGGCGAACTTAAAAAAATAAAGGATTACAAAAAAGAAGATTATTCCTTAACGGTTTATGGCATGTCTGATACTTTAGAACTTGCTCAAAAAACATTGGAGTTAGCATATCCTGGAATGAAATTATTGTTTGATATAAATTTTGTAAAAATCGAAGAATACAATCAAATTAAAATCGGTGAATTAACTACCGATTTTATTCCGGCAATTCACACTGTTCCTACATTTTCTACTGTCATGTCTTGCAGCGGAACAAAATTTGTATACACGTCAGATACACTGCCAAATGATAATCTGATTCAATTATCTATGAACGCCGATTTTTTAATTCATGAAGGTATGTATACAATGACACATTACGATAAATCAAGAAAATCAAAGCATTCAACTGCCGCTGATGCTGCACAATTTGCCACTAAAATTAAAGCAAAACAATTAGTTCTCGTGCATATTGCACCATTTATGTTTGGAAATGAAACAAACTTGTTAAGTGAAGTTTCAAACTATTATAAAGGCAATACATCTATACCCTCAGATGGTTGCATCTACCTTGTGTGATATTTTATTGCAATTTATCAAAAACAATCCGTTATAATATTATTAATAGACCATATAGTGATATCATTTTATATGTCAAGGAGATGTAAATGTTATGAAATCATATAAAGGAATTCCTGTTTCTAGTGGATTTTGCAAATCAAAAGCTAAAATCATCAACAACACCGATGATTTTGGTAAAGTTCAACATGGAGACATTATTGTAGTTAGGCATTCTTTTCCTGGATGGATTATACCTTTAACGAAAGCAAGCGGATTAGTGTGTGAAATAGGCGGAAAAGCTTCCCATATTGGCATTTTATGTAGAGAATTAGGCAAACCTTGTGTATCCAATATCCCCAATATTCAAAGAATGATTCATGATGGAGATTACATTTTTATAGACGGAGACACTGGAGAGGTATGTATATATGACAAATAAGAAAGATTTAACATTATTTGCTAAAGCAATTTCTATCCCACTTTATAATACGGATGGTATAAAATGGCCTATCCGATCAGGACACATTATATCCCAAATTAATGATATATATTCCGAAGAGTACATAAATCAACTTCACGAACTAAAAACTAATTATGATCCCTTGCTTTGGAAAAAAGCGATTCCAAGCACTCTATCTATATGGAGAATGGCTCACCATATAATAAATGGTCTTGAAAAAGCAGGAAAAACCAAGCAAGAAATTGCTAGCCATATTCTTATGTTGATAACGATAATAAAAAACACAAGCCACGATGAAGCCTTATTATCAGATTCGCATAAAATATTACCTCCCCATATTATAAGTTGCTATCTTACAGATTGCTCCAGAATCACAAGTCCATCTATATTGGAAAGTTTGATTACATTGTCAACGATTATTTGGGCTTATATAGAGGCTCTGCTTTTTCAAGGAAGAGAGGTTTGCTGTGAATATCACGGTCCATATACAATAGACAAGAATGAACAAATGTTAATAAGAGACTTTTCAAATTTTAATCTTAAAGAATTATGGCCTAACAGTAACTTAGACATCCCTTTCAAATCCCTAAAAATAATTACATTCCACCCCTTTTCTGTTGAAATAAAAATAGAAGCATACAATAATGTTCATATAAACGGAGAAAACTTTGTAAAAACATGTACAGGAGCTTTGTTTTTTATCGATGGAAAGAAATGTGATGATGCTATAACAATTTCAAAAATTTTATCATTTTTTTCAACAAAACTAGAACAACAATTAACTCTTGTTGGTTCAATGTCCCAAGAGGAGCTCTGTAATAAGTATATTGAAATTTTTTGGTATCGTAAAAAAAAGCTAGCTGACTTTTTAGATGTCGATTGGAAACCATCTAAAGATGTATTCAAACGTATCGATTATACAAAAATCGTTCCATCCCCAACAAATCATTACAAAACAAATCAAGGAATAAATTATATAGAACAAAAATTTGATTATTCTATGTATATTTAATTGAGGTATCTATGAAGAATTATATATTAACACCAACATCCTCACGAAAAGATGTTGCTTCCTATATTAACGATTTCAATTCTAAGGGCATATTTAATCAAGACGCTGTTTCTTCTCTTCTAGAAAATCTTGTCCGTTTGGGAATAGATACTTATACATTTTCTATTGGAGCTAATATTGCTGCACAAACAATTGATAAAGCAATTATTGGTGAATTAGAAATATATATGAATAATTTTGATGCTACTGACCCTAAATCAGATTCTCTATATGATACTGCGTTCGTTGCATATTATCTACTAACATACTATTATCGAATTTATGAAAAAATGGATAAACTCTCCTCTGCCATTTCAAAATATCATAGCTATTTTGAGGAAAAAACAGAAAAATATGCTTTATCCTACCAAATCAAAGGAAGATATCTTAGACGTCGTGGCAACGGACAAGAAGCACTTGCATATGATCGTCGTGCAAGTGAATTGTTAAAAAAGAGAAATATAGAAAATATTCAAGTAGAAATCACAAATGCATCTACCATATCCCTCGCCTTAGAAAATCGAGAAACATATATCACAGAGAATGATATAAAAGATTCAATATCTGCTGTTAAGAAAGCCATAGTAATTAACTCTAATTATCCCAAGTATCGTTATTTATATGCGAAACTTATTATTTTTTCTTTGCTTTTTAAAAATTCAAACGGAACTTTGAACGAAGTTGATTATGCTTCAGAAATTAAAAATGCTAAAGAATTGTTACGCGCTGCAATAGAATTGGAAGACCCAAATAAAGATTCGTATTCTACTAATATTAGTGAATACAAAACTTATCTCCGTGCAGCAGATTTAGTATTGGCAGAAATACGATTGACAGAATTTATAAAAAAAGAACAAGAAACACAAATTAAATCTGTAGCTACTAGAATGGATCAATTTGAGTTAAAAAGTGAACGAACTATAAATATGATTACTACTGATATGCAACAACAAATAACGGACTTAAAAGTTTCTACTGAAAACAAAATTAGTTCCAAACAAACCGAACTAAATACCGAGATATCAAACCTAAAATCTACTTTAGATACTCAACTCAAAGGGGCTCAAGATAAATATCTTGAAATACTCGGCGTCGTTGTATCCATCATATCAGTCTTGATGGTTATAATAGGAACATATTCTGCGAAACTATCAATCACATCGATACTTATAGCTACATTTGCAATGTGCGTTGGTGTCATTGGTGTATATTCTGCTTTTTTAGTATTACTTCGTGAAAAAATAGGAAAAAAATATATAATCTTGTTGTTAATCAGTATACTATTGGAAATAATTCTAATTTCACTATCCATTATGTGGCCAACAATTCAACAAATATTCATAACTTAAGCCATCGAATTGAGGTGTTAAAATTGAAACTTATAATTTCAATTATCGCATATCGAAGAATCAATGGTAATCTTGAATTTCTAATACAAAAAAGAAAGAATACAGGAAGATCCGATTGGTTTGGATTATGGGAATTTCCACAAGGAAAATTATTAGACTTAAATATTATCGAAGCAGCTAAATTCAAGTTTAATAATGAAACAAATATGGTATTAAAAAAGCTACAAATTTTTCCAAAAATATGGATTGATTGTAGTTTGCCAACAGATACTACTTCTTACTTGCCGTTTATCGTAACAAGTGTTAAGAATTATCACGCAATGCATTTTTTTGGAATCGGACAAGGCGCGTGTTCAGACACTGCTCATGCCATGAATCATTTATGGATGAATCTTGAAGATTTGCAAATACTCATAAAAGAATCCCCAGAATCAATATGTCCCCTTAACAAACCAGCGATTGAGGCAATTTTACATTCCGATTTAGCGATGCTACGATAGTAAAATTTATATTTAAAATGCAATCGTCTTAGTTAAATTACAGCCAATCTTTATATAATAATAGATAATTATCCTGCAAAAAAGCGACAGCAATCTTAAATGATTAACTGTCGCTTTTTGTATAATTTAATTGTTCTATAAAACTTGCGCGGGAAAATCTGATTGTTATAATTGAAGCATAACTAAAAACTTTCATATACTACTGACATCTATAATTTTTTAGCAAAACACATTAAGTGGCAAATAGCAGAATAGTCTTAATGTTACAAATGGTTATTAATAATTAAAAACTACACTTTTGCTATATTTTTATACTTTTTTGTAAGCTATATTGAAAACAAGGAGGAACTAGGGTATAATATTATATATAGATAAACGAAGGATAACTAGTAATTATCCTTTGCTTGTTCGACATTATGCTAAATCACTAATGATTAAGGAGAACTATATGTATGTTAAATGAAATCAAAAAAATCAAAGAACGTGAAATTAAAGAAAAAGAAAAATATCATATAATGCTCGTTGCAAATGTGCGCGAAAAGACTACTGGATTCGTTGACTATGATGGCACATCTGTAATTTCAGAATTTCTTACGCTTAATCAATATGAATTAATAATTAAAACTTTGCGAAATTGTGGATATGAAGTAAGTAGCTACTTTGATGAAAACGATTTTCTCAAAGATTGTATAACAAATGATTTTTACAAAGGTAATAATAAACAAATTATAGTAATTAATACAGCTCAAAAAGGGACTGCAATTGGAAGAAAATCATTAATACCATCTTTTTGTGATCAAAACGGTTTATGGCACACAAACAGTAATGCATATATTGTTAGCTTAACTAGAAATAAATATCATTGTGACTCTATTCTGCAAGCAAATGGTTTTCCGGTTACTAAAGAATATTTATATTTTCCTACCTCCGGATGGTTTCTTAACAAAAAACCTTTAATAGGTGAGAAAGTAATTGCAAAATTAAATGGCGAAACAAGTAGTATTGGGTTAAATAATGAAAACATTTTTGCTTACGAACCTTATAGAGATACATTTATAAACAAACTGTCAAACACTTATAATCAGCCAGTATTAGTACAATCTTTTATTGAAGGTTATGAAGTTGAGGTTCCTGTAATAATTGATGGAGATACAATTGAAGTTGTACTTCCCGTTGGCATTTCTGTAAACAACAAAAAGCAACTTAATGGTACTATTTTGGATTATGAAATTAGAAAAAATCTCCACTTTGACTTTTATAATTTTCAAAAACTCTTTCCGGAAATTTCTGAAAAATTAGAAGAATGCACGATTGAGTGTGTAAAACTTTTAGGAATAGAGGGCTTTGGAAGAGTGGATTTTCGTGTGGATTTAGATGGAAACTACTACATAACCGATGTTGCTGCAAATCCTCATTTAACTAAAGGCATGTCATTTAATTATGCGTTTCAAGAAAATGCTATGGAGTACCAAGAAATGTTGGAAGTTCTATTGGCAACAACAATATCAAGATACAAACGAAGATTATCATAGTTTTTATTTTTGGGGATCAAAGTGAGGGATAACCATTCCATTTCCCATAATGTCGTTGGGTCTTTTTATAAAGCCAAAATTTTCATAAAATTCTTCTTTTCCTTTTTTAGACATTAAGCCAATATATGCTTCTTTTGCGGCGGCTTTTTTTAAAAAATCAATTATATGATTCAAAATCAGGGTGCCTATACCTTGATTTTGAAAGGTTGGTTTGACCATAATATCTTGAATATAAAAGCATAAACGACCATCACCAACTATACGTCCCATACCTATAATCTCATATTCATAATAAATGGATATACAGTAGAGATTATTTGATAATGCCATTTTCGTGTCTGCTAAAGAGTATGTATTCCAAGAAAGGCTTTCCCTGAGATGAAGATATTCTTCTGCTACAGGAGAATTTTCTACTATTCTTATCTTGTTCATATCCATAATTAGATTCCCCAATCACATAATGCAGCAAATGCATATCCTTTTCCAAAGTATCTCCAAGCTTTACCCTGAAAATGAGAACAAGTTGATTCTACTGCATACAGCCATGATTTTCCCGTTCCGACATATGATTCTTTCATAAGTTCTAAAATGATATCATTTTTTTTGTTAAAATATGAGCCGTTTATCAAAGTTAGCAAACTGTCTTTTTGTCCTTTTAAAATGGCTATTGCCTCATCTTTATTTCCTAACAAATAATTATATATTGCACAGTTTGTATCTACACGATATCTATAAATGCCCTCTTTGTCAGATTTCACATCGTGGAGTGCAACTTCATCCTTTAGTATTCGTAATGCAATATCTGGCTCATTGTTGAGTGCATACATAATACTTAAATTTGAAGTGTAAAAAAGTTTTTCAGCCAATATTCCGTGTAAATTATCTAGTATGTTTTTATACAATTTTATTGCATCGGTTGGTTTGAATTTTTCACACAATACACCTGCTATAATACAATTACTTCTTACAATTTGAGTTCGAGAAAATGTAATGTCTGAATTATCCTTTTCTAATGATAGTGCCTTTATTGCTTCGTTATAGGCATCAGAAAATTCACCTTGTTTTATAAGCATTGCTGAATTATTAGTGAGCGAAGTGTAATATTGTTTTATATGAGTATATTCACCTTTGCAATCAGTTTCACTAAAGAAATTGGTTGCTTGTTGAACGAAAACAGCAGCTGTGTCAATTTCGTGAATTGCATTGGCATTACGTTTTATTGTATTAAGACGCAATTTTGCATTTTCGTCAGAATTTATACGACTAGATAAACTACTCAAAACAATTTCTTCTAAATCTTTAGCTATGTCTAATTCCCCTAAATGAGCATATGCAGTTATCAAAGCATGTACATATCGTTCATAAACATCTTTTTCGTCGTTAAAGTTTTTCAAATTACATTTACTGTTTAGTTTGTTTATTTCTTCAGCTACTCTTTCAGAGGCTAGTTTTTTTGAGAAACAACGTAATTTTAATATGTCACGTTCTGCCAACAATTCTTTAGGATAAAAACTTAATATTAAATCTAATTGTTTTAAAGCAAGTTCATATTTTTTTTCGTTATATGCCGTGTAAGCTTCAATCATATAATGAATATATTCGTGTGAAGATTCTTGAAACAACTCTTTTGCAATATTATAAACTGATTCAGATATGTTTCCATAAGTTCTTAATTGGGAAATCATTTCTAAACATAAAAGTGTTTCTGCAAGTTGGTGATTTTGTGCCAAAATCATATATTTTGCTCTTCGATAGTATTGACTAGGACTTATTTCTTTCAAGCATAGTGACATAGAACAATAATAATCCAAATGATTTTCATCTACTCTTGTTTTGAAAATTTCTCTGACAATATCATGTGCAAACTTATATTCTCCAAATTTATCACCATTTTCGGTCAGCTTTAAATTTGAAGCGTCGTCTATTACTCGTTTTAATCTTGATTTTGTGTATTCTGTAAGTTGTTGAAGTTCAAAACTAGAAAAGGAAATACCGATAATTGATGCATATTCGAGAACTTCGGTTATCTGAGCTCCATTTGCACCACATTCTTGAAGTCTTCTATTTAATAAACTGGTAAGATATTTTTTATTGTCTTCAAACTTAGCATCAAAATCAAAAGAATTATTATTTATCTCACTTATAATTTCAAAATAGACTTTTAAGTGACCATCTGCTAATTCATACAATAATTGAATTTGAGAATCATTTAATTTGTTTTTTGTGTTTTTTTGAAGATGATTTTTGAATTCATCATATTCAAATCTAGGAAATTCAATTATATTTTTTTCTGCAAAACTTGAAATACTCTCTAATAATGAATCGCTTTCTTGATTGGTTGTAATGGATATTATAAATTTAACATTATCAAATGAGCTATTAGAAGTAAGCAACTTTATTAAGAATTTTAATGACCTATGGTCCCACCAATGGACATTATCGCAAATAACGCATGTGTTTTTATGAGATGCCATTTTCTTTAATCTATTCAAATAAACTTGTTCCTCATCATTAAAAAAGGTGTTATCAGCATTATTTATGGGATTGAGTAAGCAATTAAAAAGAAAACTGACAGAATTGCCCACCAGCGGAGTATCTTTGCTTACTTCAATTATCCCTTGCTTAAGATATTGTGTAGAAACTTTTTCGCCTGAAAAAAAGATTTTTTTAAAAGGTGCATAATCCTGGTCTTCATCAAGAAAATCACCATTTAACACAATCGCCTGTTCAAATCCAAATTCTGCAATATTTTTCTGTACATATTGGAAAGAAAATGATTTACCACAACCAGATGCACCAGTCGTAATTATATATTTGTTATTTGTTAGAGTACTAAAAATCTTCTCAATGAATAATTTTTGATGCAATAACAGACCACTCATTTTATATCTTCCTATCTTTTTAGCTCACAGTTTAGGATTTCTACTAAATAGCAATTTAATAATTAAAAAGCAAAGGATAATTACTAGTTATCCTTTATAAAATAGTCCGTTTCTAGAGCAATAGGAACTTCAATACTTTCAAATACACTTATAACATACGGCAGCGATTTTTGATTAATCGCTGCCGTTATTCGATGATACTATCTGTCAACATTGACTTTTATCTTGTTTCTCGGATGCTTTTTTGTAAATATCTTTTTTTGTGCATTTTGGCTGATGTGGGTATATATTTGTGTCGTAGTAATCGAACTGTGTCCAAGGAACTCTTGTATATATCGTATATCAACATCTTCTTCAAGAAGAAGCGTAGCTATCGTGTGACGAAACATATGCGGAGTTATGTGAAGTTCCGGATTAACTGTTTCTGCATATTTTTTCACCATAATTCTTACGGATTGTTCTGAGAGTTTATCTCCTCTATTATTTATGAAATAAAAACCGGTTGCCTTTATTTCTGTTAAATACTCCTTTTGATACCGTTTTAAAGCGGAAACCACATCTTTATTTGTAAGCTGTATATACCTTTCTTTTGAACCCTTTCCGTAAACTTTTATGAATTTATTTTTAAGGTCAACATCGGATATCTTCAAATTACAAAGCTCATACACTCTAACTCCGGATGCAAATAATAACTCCATAACTGCAATATCCCGTATCGCATACCTATAATAACAATCAGAATGATTTGGGGTATTAAGTTTTAAATAAGCACTTTCTAATATTTCTGAAAGCACAGTAACAGATATAACTTTTGGAAGCACCATTGGTTCACGACGCTTGATTGATATTTTATGAAACGGACTTGTGATAATCAAATCTGCATTTTCGAGGTGATGAAAAAAAGCTTTTAAACAGGCAATTTTCCTTTTTGCTGTTTTTGGCTTGTAATTTATATACAATTCTTTGATATATTCCTCTATCACATCTTTGCTGTTCCATTCTTTACCTATGCAAAACTCTGAAAATTGTCTTAAATCTATGGTATAAGCCTTCATCGTTTTTTCACTTAGTCCTTTCATAAACCTGCAATCATTTAAAAACCTCTCAACATTTAATTTTAACTCTAACATTGTACATCCTCCATATAATAAAACTATTACTTATATTATATAAGACTGTCAAAAAGAGTAAATTCAATTCGTTTTCAAAAAAAGAAACGGTTATCCGCAGACAACCGCTAAATATTTTATAATTGTTTTGACAAAGTTTTCAGCAAAGCTACCGCATCGGGATTTTTCATTAGTTTTCTGATTAATTCTTCATTTTCAGTTTCTTCCTTTTTCTTTAACTCTGTTGCTTTTGGAAACGAGGGGGTAGGGACTGTGTATCCCTCAGATGCATTTCTTATGCCTTTGGCACCGTAAAACTGTTCTTCAAATCTTTGCGCATTAAATCTTCGGTCTTCATCAATAATGTGACTATATACTTCGGCAACCATATCCATTCGTGAATGACCTGAATCGCCTTGAACCGATTTCATATCGCCACCATTCCATTTCAGTTTGTATGTGATACTTGCGTGTCGAAAACTGTGAAAAACGACTTTGGGTAAATTGTGGTCTGCGATGAGTTTCTGTAATGCCCTGTTTATTACTTGTCCTTCCATTGGTCTCCCTGTTGGATGACAAAATACAAGATTGTGGTCATCATATTCATCGCCATAGATTTCCTTTGTTTCTTCAATTTGTTTTTTTCTATCTCTCAGCATATTAGCAACAGTAACAGGAAGATAAATTTTTCTTGTACTCGTAAAAGTTTTCGGTGTTTTCAAAACCAAAGTAGTAGTTCCTTTGTTATAAATTGCAGGAAAAACATAGAGTATCTCTTTATTCTCTAATTTCTTCATTGTTTCCGTATCAACTCTTTGAAGTTCTTTGTTTACAAATATTTGAGCATTGTTTTCTCGTATGCTTTCATCGTCAATGGTGACACAATCCCAAGTTAATCCTAACATCTCTCCAATTCGTAAAGAGCAGGCAAAAGAAAGGTTTATTGCAAGAGAGAGTATGTCATCTTCACAAACTTCCAAAGCGTGTAATAGAGTTTCTGCCGTCCAAATTTCACGAGAGTGTCTTTGCTCTTTGGGGAGAGTTGCATTCAATACAGGATTTCTTTGCATAAGTTCCCATTTTACTGCTTGGGTAAAAGCACTTCTCAAAAGTTTATGTATCTCCCTTATTGTACTTGGCGAAAGAAACTGTTGTTTTGGAACTTTGTTATTTACTACAACAGGTTTTACCTTTTGTAGTTTAAGATAGAAATTATCCATCATTCGTGGAGTTATCTCATCAAGCTTGTAATCTCCGATAAGAGGAATTATATAGTTGTTCATCAATCCAACTTTACCTTTATAGGTTGACATTGCCCAATTTGAAACTCCGTATATTTCGCAATACTCTTTCAACAATTCGGCTACGGTATGAGTTGTCGGTACAAAAAATATACCTTTTTGTTTCTCATATTCAATTTCTGTTTTTCTTCTTTTCGCTTCTAAAATGGTATCATAGGTTTCCCACTTTTGTTTCGTACTTCCGTCCGATGCTACATAAGAATAAACCACGCAATGTTTATTGTTTCTTTTTACTATGCTTGCCATTATAAAACCTCCTCGCCATCCAACCATTTGTCAAAACTTGATTTGTCTATTCTGTATTCGTTTTTCATCTTAAAAACCTTAAACAAATCCTCTTTTAGTAGTTTATAAACTGTTTGTCTTGTAACATTCAACATAATAGTAACCTCTTTAATTGAATAACTGTGTTTTTGAAACTTACCACGGTTCATTTTGATAATTTCATTATCAATCGACATAACCCTCAACCTCCTCAATCTCCATTACTTTTTTATATTTGCTTTGGTTTTCATACCAAGCATCAAAACTCTCTCGAATTATCCGCCTGTAACCGTCAACTTTTATGTATTCTACCAATCCGTTATTCATTAAATCGTTTGCTGTTCCACGAGGGATTCCCAACACTTTAGCAACAGTAGATGGACCAATGGTATTCCCGTATTTTTTACCGGGACGTTCTCCGTTAACTTTTTTATAATGGAATTGACTTTCGTACCATTCTTCAAAACTTTTTACATCAACCCTCATAACACCGAAAACTATATAAGTCTTAAAGTAACATTGATTAACCAATCTATATGTTGCTGTTTTTCCAAGACCTAATATTCTTCTTAAATCCGGAACACTCATGGTTGTTTTTTCTCGGTAAGATGTAATTGCGTGAACAATCTTTTGACTTTCTTTTACACTCTTTTCAGACGCTCTGTATTCATTTCCCACTCGATATAATTTAAATAATCCGCAATTCATTACTCGTTTTGTTTCATCCTCATTTAAGCCGAGTAACCTTCCGATTTCCGCAGATGAAATTAAATGCCATTCATCAGCTTCACTGTCTTCAATAATTATTTGTGCCTGTTCCTGCTCTTGATTAAAGAGTTGTATTCTATCATCAAAGTTTACAACTGACATTGTTTACCTCCTTGTTCAAGCCATTCATCAAAACTCTTTTTTGATATTCTTATTACACCGCAAAACTTAACACTGTGAAATTGCCTTTGTCTAATTAACGAATATGCGGTGTTTTTGCACATCCTCAATATTTTTTGGATTTCCTCAACTTTATAGGTTCTTTGCTCAAAACAATTTAAGTTCTTATCAATATCCATAATGTACCTCCTACCATATAGCCAATCAGCTTGGCTATATGGTAATACAAATAATTGATTTTGTTAAATGTGCGATTTTTATTCATAGGCTTGACAATCAAAATCACTTTCGCTCTTATCGAGCCAATCATCAAAACTCTTTTTAGAAATTCTATAATGATTGCCGATTTTTACACTTTTAAATGCCCCCGATTTTACAAGACTATATGCTGTGTTTTTGCCTATAACAAGCATCTCCATTATCTCTTCAACCGTATAAGTTCTTTTTTCAATTGTTTTATTCCCCATTGTTTTTTGCCCCTTTCGGTTGTGCTTTTTCACTTATTAAGTAATCATATCCGTATCCAACCTGACACTTTTCGCAACATTCTTTTTCAGCTTGAAATGGGTCAAGCCGTTTAATGAGATGTTTTTTGTTGTCAAAAAGTTCTTGTCTGCAAGATGGACACAAACTTAATATGACTGCCTTTCTTTCTGCCTTAGGTTTTATAGGAATGCCAACTGCATATTTCAAACCTCTTTTTATTTCATTGACTTTGTTTGCATCTGTAACGGTACCTATATATTCGTTCAGTTCATTCTCAATATCTACTGTCCTCAACTGTTCAAGCATAATCATAGAAGGTGCGGGCAGACCATATTCAGTACCTAAAAGGATATGGGTATTCATTTCTGATTTTTTTATTACGGTTGTCAATACAGCAACTACCACGGTGGGACTTTTTTGGTTTAATCTGTTTGTTTGGACAACTATTACAGGTCTTATACCTGATTGAACACTCCCTTTAGTTTTTCCGAGGTCACAGAAAAAAATATCTCCCCATTGTACAGACTTGTTTGTTTTGTTTTCCATAATACTATTCTCCTTATTCTTCATCACAAGAGGTTTGTTCATTATTTAATAACTCTTTTAAAATCGTGAGACCTTTTTCAAGCGATTTTCTTATTGCCTGTATTGAAACATTAGCTTCTCCTGCAATTTCTCTTGTTGACATCTGTTCAAAATAATATTTGTTAATTCTTTCTCGCTGTATTGGACTTAACATTTTTATTGCCCTATGAAGCTGAACATATTTTTCATCTGCGGCTATATACGACAGATAATCGGGCATTTCAGTACATTCGGGATGATGCTCATCAAAATCCGTATCTGATGTGGAATAGTCACATCCGTATTTCGTCTGACGTTTTAAATGCTTCCAATCGTTTCTGTGGGACTCAAAAATTACTTCCCCCATTTTCAATGTCATCATTACATACGGTGCGTACTGTTCAAGTGCATCACCATATATTTCTTTGAGTTCAGATTCTGACATATCTGTGATGAGAGCATACTTTTCTTTTCCGACCTTATTGGAACCGTATTCTTTTTTTAGGTCCATTACATAACAAAGCTTTTCGTTTGTTTCGGTGATTGATTTGATTGATGTATTATTCATTATTGTTAATCTCCTTTGTTTTTGAATTGAATTTGGTTTTATAGGCTTTTTTCAAAAACAAGGAAATTAAGGATATTTAGCTATGTAGCAAATCCATTGATAAAACATAAAAGTCCTTTCCGTAGCATTAAGCGGGAGAAAGAACTTTTAAGCATCGTATGAAGCACGAAACGGAGAATAAAAAAACACCGTATGAAATAAGACAGACTTATAGTATCTGTTCTTATCTTCATACGGTGCTTGGGTAGTCAATAAATATTGCTCCGCTTACGCGCTACAAAGTTATAATATTAAATTTTAAATTCCGTACCTTCTTTGCAAATTTCTTGTACGGTTAAAATATTGTTTTCTTCTTCTGAAATATTTAAGATTGATGGTCGTTTCTGCTTTGCATTTTTGACATTTATATCTATGATGTCCGGTTGCATCGCTATAAACTTCATCTATAATACTTTCACAATTCGGACACCGAACTGCTCTTAATTTCAAGCCTTCGCATTCCATTAACGATAAGGCTATCAAATTTTCTTTTTCGGCGGTCATGCAACCGCCTTTGAATTTAGGCTCTTTATTGGCAATCATTACCCCATCCGCCTTTCTGTCTCATATATTCAACCAATTCCTCGATAGGTCTTTGGTTGATATATCCGCATTTGATAAGTCTTATGCGTAATGCTGACGGAGATACCCCTAATTGGTCGCTCATTGATTTCAATATATCTCTGTCTTTTTGCAAAAATACAGTATCACCATAAACATCTATCGGTTCACCGTTTGTATATTGTTTAATGGTCTTTTCAATGAGAAATCTTGGCATAAGAAATACAGCAGCCATAGTATTCATTTGGAATTCTGTTACGCTGAACTGCTTTCTCAGTTCGTCCATTGTATATGTTCGTTCCATATCAAAGCCTGTATGGTTAGCTCCTAACAAGGTTCCGTAAATCTGATGTGCCGCATAGTGTCCGCCTTCATGTGCCAACGAAAAGCGACGATGACAACTATTCTCAATATTAAGAAGATATTTATCGAAAACAACTGTGCCCTCCGGGTATAATTTTTTTATCTTTTTTCCGTTATACCATACTTGTAATGGAGTAACACCGTCAGATATATAACCATCAACATTAGGGTCATCTTCTGCGAAGTTTTCATAGCGGATATTCAACTTAAAATAATCAAGCAACAAGCCTTCAATATCTATACAGCTAACATCCTTGGCTTTGTCCTGCAAATAGTCAAGCACTATTCCTTCCGCTATCTCTTCAATGTTGTCTTTAGGAATATAATTGAACAACTGTTTTACCTCCTAACTACGAAACGGTTCTTACATACCAACTGTTATTATGATTATACAGATACTTTTGTTTTCCGTCTATCAGCACTGTATATCGTAAAACATCATTACCTTCGTCACGATATTTACAGATATGTATAACCCTTTCAATTTTGTATAGCTTTTTCTTTTTCCAAACAAGACCGCATAAACACATTTGTCCGTTTTTATCTAGTTCGCTTTGCACCTCAACATTCTCAATTTTACTCAACACAATCACTTCCGTACAAAAAAACTATACCGCCTTTATTACAAACTTTGCCACACCTTGAATAACACAGGAATCTGTTACAATATCCTTATATGATTCATTTTCAGGATGAAGTATAACTTTATGATTAGTCTTATCTGTATAAAAGCGTTTCAGAGTGCTTTCGTTCTCAACAAGAGCTACAACTATATCACCATCAGAAGCTGAACTTTGTTTTGAAACAACGACATAATCTGCATCATCAATACCTGCATTTATCATTGAATCGCCATTGGCTTTCAATATAAACATATCTTCTGTTCCGAAAATAGAAACAGGTAAGGATACGATTGTTTCAATGTTTTCTCTTTCCTCAATAGGTGAACCGCAAGAAATACTGCCGCAAATAGGAACTCCGACTCTTTCATTTTGTACTTTTTCAGTAATGTCAGTGATAATATCTTTTCCGTCATACTTTATGAGACCCTTTTCATTCATCTCAACCAAATATCGGTATATAGTACCTCTTGTAGAGCCAACATTTTTTGCTATAACAGTTGTGCTCGGTGAACACCTTTCTTTGATATAAAAGTCTTCTGCGAACTTTTTGATTTTGTTCATCAACTCTATATCTTTTGAACGCATAAATATCACCTTTCGCTTTCTAACTGAAGCACTCTGCTCTGGATGAACTTATTATAACCAAACAAAAGTTTGTTTGCAATAGTAAAAAGATGAGGTGGTACAAAATCGTACCACCTCAAAGGATATTTTTAATATTAACTTTTAAATTGATTTATCATTCTTTCAAAACCGTCAACTGCTATTTTAGGACTTACAAGATTCATTTTACCGCCAAAAGAAAACACCCAGCCATAAAAAGTAGGACTCAAACTAACAGTTACTATTGTCGAAAAATGTTTGTTATCACTTTGCTTAGTCTGAACCTTTTCCCCGAACCTATCTATAATATGCTTCATAAGGTCATTGTCGCACAGAAGTTCAACTTCACATTCTTCTCCGTCATACATTGAAAAGATTTGCTTAAAGTAATCTTCAACATTGAAATCTTCAGGTTTTCTCAATGCTGCATCATTTGTTATCGTAAGGTTTTTCATTCGGTCAACACGGAACTTAACAATTTTATTGTGATTTGCCGCCTCTGAATATCCGATTAAATAATAGCTATCGTCGTTCCATATAAGAGCATAAGGGGAGAGGACATAGACTTGTCCGTCATGCTTTTCTCTTTTGCTTTTGTCCGGAGCAAATTCCAAATATTTAAAGGTGATTTTCGTCTTTCTTTGTATGGCGGTATGTATTGAATCAACGGAATAATAACTACCCTCATTATCAGTTTTTACTCTCTTATCAATATATAATTGCCGTTTTAATTCACTCTGTTGATGCTCACTCGCAAAAAACGATAGTTTTTCAATTAGTTTCTTACTTTTTTTATTAGTAATAAACTTTGCGGATTGAACAGCATCAATAAGAAGTTTTAATTCTGCCAATTCAAATTTTCTTTCATACATATAATAACGGTTCTGAGTGCTGTGAACAACTTCAATATCAAAACCAAAATCACGAAGCAACTCAACATCAGCTTTGATTCGTCTCGGAATTGTACTTATTCCATTTCCCTCTAAGTATGAGAGGATATCTTTTGCAGTAACCTGATGTTCTTCGTCGCTATGCTTCCAAATATATTGTAAAACCAATAGTGTTCGGTTTTGATGCTGCATATTTTGAACCTCCACTATATTATAAAAAATCAATTTGTATAATAACATATATAAGTAAGCTTTTCAATAATAAGTCGTCTCAAAATACTTTTAATTAATGTTATACTTATTCACAAATTACTTTTTCTGTATCTTATTACATATATAGCTACCACAACAAGTATACACCCCAATAATGCCAATGGTAATTCACACCAAAATACATTTGTTGGAATATCCGGAGAATAATAGAACGGAAATACAGTCTTATTAAAAGGGGATGCTACATTGAGTAACATATATACTATCAAACTTAGCAGTGTGTATGTAATTGATTTTGAAAATGTTGTAATACAAAAAGATAATCCAAAATAGAAAATACACACCAATATCACTTTAATAAAAATAATATTAAAATCTTCCACGATGAAAAAATATGGAATAACTGATACTACTATATTTAATAGCATAAATGAAAACAGTAGCAATAGAACTGATATTTTTGTTTTGTCAGAGGAGACATATAGTAATTCACAACCTTTGTCTTCATAAAAAATTTTCAGACAAAAGATTACCCACCAACAAGAAAAAAACGGTATAAATATTGGTAGAAGGTGATTAATACTATTATTTAAATCATCACCAACACCTTTCTTTATATATATAATTAAATTAATGGTAGGGATAATTACATTTACAAAGATAATTGGAATAAAAGCAAATATTCTTTGTGATTTAAGAAGAAGTAGTATTCTTTCTTTATATATTTTTATATACCATTTACTATACATAGATATCCATCCTCTATATTTGTCTCGCATATCGGGTAATCTTGTTTTTGCCCTGAAAGGATGCGAGCAAATATAGTTCCGTCTCGTTCATATGTTTTTTCAGTATAAACACAGCCTTTTACTTTTTGCATTTCGTTTTCTGGAATTTCAAAAACTTTCCCATTGGCATACTTTTGTAGTTCAGCACATGACATACAACCTTTTATATTGCCGTGTTCCATAATTATTACATAATCACAAATTGCTTCTACATCTTCAACGATATGTGTGGAAATTATTACGGTTTTATCTTTTTCTATTTTTGATATTATAGATTTAAATCGCAATCTTTCCATTGGATCTAATCCTGCTGTAGGCTCATCAAAAATAATTATTTTAGGGTCGTTTAGTAATGCTTGAGCTATTCCAAGTCGACGAAGCATACCACCTGATAAAGCTCTAATTTTTTTGTTCTTTTCCTCCATTAAATTAACTAATTGAAGACATTTGTTGATATCTTCAATTGCATCAGCTTTTTTCATGCCTTTAAAATTGGCCATAAGTTGCATTCCTTCAAAAACCGTAAGTTCATTAAACAAACCAAATTGCTGAGGTAAATAACCAATTTTATTTAAAAATCCTTTGCTTTTACTTACCAGAACACCATCATTGTATATACTTTTATTACCTTCTTGATATAGCAGCGTAAGACACCGTAACAATGTTGTTTTACCAGCACCGTTTGCCCCTAAAAGACCATAAATTCCGTTGTTTAATTTGATATTTATATTGTTCAACACATTCTTTTTTTTGAAGTTTTTATTTAAATTTATTATTTCAATCATATTCAATCACTCCATCAAATCATTAAGGAATACATGTCCTTGTCTATTATCTGCATCATTGTTTAAATAAATAACTATCTGTTGCTCTACGTAATTCTCATCTAATTCATTTAACGCTTTATCTAATAGCAAATATACATCTGTACCTTTGTTTGTTAATAAGTCGTTTTTTGTACTAACTATAAATTTAAAATAGTCAATATCTACTTTATAGGTATTGTAAGCATTGTTTAATGATGATTTGAAACTAGGAATTTTTTGCATATCATATATCATAGGTAAACCTATAAGTTGTTGCAATGTTATATGCTCTGAAAACTCACAAAATCGTTCATATTCTGATGCCATATTAGTATTTGGCAGGACAAATATTTTTTTATGATTATCTTTAAATATTCCTGCTTCTATGTATTCGTCCAAATATTCTTTTATTTTATCAACAGAAAACTCATTTATTGATAAAGACGGATATATAATCTCAATATCGCTATATACATAACTATCGTAAAAGCCACTTACTAATGTAATTCCATCAGAATACCCTCCAAATGTATTGTTATTTATTTCATCTAAATTACAATACACTTTTTGAGAGGTGTCAACAGTTATTAAAAATTCTGTTTTTTTTGGACACAAAGTTCGTTCAAAGAATTGTTGTTCGGAATTAAATAGGGCTAAATGTCCCGGATGTGGATAATATGCAAACCATCCGGGAAGACATATTCCTTGTGAATTACTAAAGCACTTAACCGAACTGCCTGTATAACATATTGTAATTGTATTAAGAGATCTACCCTCTGTTTCAATTGATATATAGTCACCGTCTTGTGTGAATGTTAATTTATTACCCGATTCATCAATTATCGATTTTACAATATATCCATGGTAAAGTGTGAAATCATATCGTGTAAGTTCGTTGCTTTCTAATTCTAAAGTAGCAGTTGCTTCCAAATTCCTATTAATTTTCAGATCTAATACATATTTTTTTACATTAAACTGCTTTGAAGAGATTACGCCACTCTGTTCATGCTCGTTATAATAATATGCATCAGCAAGAGCACCAGAACTAGGATCATTACTCATAGTTACTTTCGAAGATGGTTGAAAATAAGAAACCAAGCAAATTAAACTTACACCAAAACAAACAATTGACAAAACCATGCATTTTCTTTTTTTTAAAAAAACTAGGAAAATAAAAATTGATAAAAACATTAATAACCAAAATGAGATTAATTCCACTCTGTACGCTAATAAAGAGTATCCGAATGTGTGTATCGGAGCCCATTCTAACAATGGTGGAAATATATTAAATAAATCATGTATTGGATAAATATTAATATTTATTCCAGCATATATACTACTAGCAATCAGCTCAAACAAAGGTGATGACATTATGAACATTAAAATCATTAAAACATAAGATAATATCCTCGATTTTATAAAAGATAATAATCCACCAAATAGTATAGCAGCAATACTTACCCCAAAGATATTTACAACAATATTTTTAATGATATGACATAAATAATCAAAGTTGTTTATATTAAGCACATTATAAACTATTGTATTAATTATGAGAAGTATCACTGAATATACTAATGCTAAAACTATTAAATGCGAGAAAACTATTAAATAATATGAATAATATCCTTTATCTAAACTTTTTAAAATATCTTCCACTTCACATTGTTTTACCTTATATAAATATTCGTTTGAAACAAATAAAAAATAAACATATGCAAATATTGATACATTTAATGTTTGTAAAAGATAGTCCAGTGGTTCTGCATTCATTTGAAAGCAAGAAATTATTCCAGAAATTACACTACTTACACTGATAATAAAGAATAAAAGCGAAAAAATCAATATAACTTTGCTTCTGTAGAATTGTTTAGCCAACAACAAACTGTTTTTCATTATGTCCTCCTAACCATCAAGTGCCTTCTTACAGAATGTAAGAAGGCACTTGATTAATAAATTACATCAGATACCACATATATCCTGTTGCGGTACAACTTTTCGTTCCAACGCCATACGGATTGAGTTCTAATCGCCATAAAACTGTTGAGCCAGTAAAACTTGTTAATTTGTTGTCTATTGAGCCACCCTTAGCGACCATATATCTAGTATCTGTCACCCAACTATTACCAGAAGATCTTTGAGCTTCAAAATACACATCGTATTTTGAAGTTGATGAATTTGTTCCGCCAAACAATTTATGTGTTCCAGCAGTACTTTCTGAATAAGCAACAGATAATTTGTCTGTTAATCTTGCAACAACATTGGGGGTGTCTATAGCGAATGCCGTTGTAACAAAACAAAAAAGTAATGACAGACACAAAAGCATAGTTGTAATTTTTTTCTTCATATAAACTTCCTCCTCTATTTATTTATAAAAAATGATGCAATATAATAAAATGTTTTAGATCTGTTAACTGATATATTTGTATTTTTAATTTTAATGAATTGATAACCATCATAAGAGTATTTATATATACAGTCATCTCCTAAAATGTAAAAGTATTCATCAGTAGCAGAAATCTGTTTAATAGTATGTTCTAATTCATATGTATTAATGGTTCCGGTGGTTAAGTTAACAACAGATATTTTATTTCCTTGATTTTGAACTCTATCATAATGTGAAACAAATAACAAATTATCCTTGATAATTAAATTATTAGAAGAATATTCAGTCAGTTGAATTTGCTCAAAACTTTTTTGTTCAATATCAAACACAGTTAGATTTGAACTTAAGGTTCCTAATGTTTCGTCTTGATATTGATTAGAAAAATATATCTTATTTTCATATTCAATTAAATTGCAAGGAGAACCATAAGATGTTATATCGTATTGCTCAACAACCTCTAATGTTTCAATTGATAATTCAGCAAAAATAATTTTTGCATCTTCATTATGTATTATAACATAGAGTTTTTCGTTTAATACAAACATCTCTGCGATATAAACATGTTTAAATTCTTTTGTGGTGACATTAGTTAAATCTTCTTTTGAACATCGAACAAGATTTGAATTACCGTTTACGCAATTCACACCAAAGAGAAATTCATCTGATACAGCTAATCTATTCATTGAATTGATTTGTGTATTATACAGTTTATACTCATCGAATTCAATATTATATTTTAAGATATAAGTTTCTTCTCTTTTTTCAAACTCACCTTTAGGGATGATATACACCTCACCATCTTCACAAATAGGGTTATCAAAAGGTTCACTTAAAGAGGCGTAATCTACTTCTTCCTTGTATAAAAAATTTAAATCTTCATCGAAAAAATGTAAATATGATATATTTTTATATCCAGTTGTTTCAATTACGCCTAATTTAACACTCGCTGCATCTTCAGATTGCGAGTTAGAATCACAGGCTGAAAATGTAACTAGAACCAACAACACCAAAATAACAGATATTAGTTTTCTCATATTATGTTAACAATCAACTTGTTTTGCTATAAACTGTAACTGTTTTATCTGTATTAACAAGCTCCATAGGTGTGATAATATTACCAAGCGTACTTGTGTTTAGATCTATACCATATAAATCTAAAAAGCTAGCCCATACTAAATGAGAACAATAATACTTACTTCTAGTACTAACATTTAAAAAGTTATAATTGTATGGACAACCAATCTGTCGATAACAAAAATCAGCAGCTGCAGCATCTTCATTAATTGTTGTACCAACCACCGTTACACCATAACACTTTGTTTTTACAGTATTCCAATTGTTGTTTCCTGTTGTTACACCACCGCTCAATGATTCTACTACTTTGCTTGCACTATAGATGATAGCTGAATGCCCAACAAATGTTGCACCACCCAAAGATGCATTTGTTGGTGTAGACAAGATAACACCTTTTCTCGTAGGATATGTTCCGGTTATAGCACGAGATGTCGCCCCTTTGTCAGCAACAATAGGCTGAGCATCGGCGATTGCAATTGCTGCTTCAACATCTTCTTCAACAAGATTCGCATTAGGAATATCTGTCAAATCTGCAGCAAACGCTGTTGTGGCTAAAGATGACATTAAAATCAAACAAATTATAATTGATATTGCTTTTTTCATATAGTAATTCCTCCTATTTAATATTTATCATTTTGTGGATATAAAAAAGTTATTTCCACATTGGTATCACCCACTTTCTATATAATCGTGTTCTGTTTGTTAAAGAGTTAAAACGCAACTTATCACTTTTGCGCTCTTTGACTTTAGAAAATATCGGCTTTTGATGACTTGTTCAACTGTAATTTACCTACTATCAACAAAGTGTTCGCAAGAGATATACCTACCGAAATAGAGAATGTGATATTATAAACACCAAAAGTCATACTTGCAACAGATATTATTAGAGCTGAAATTGTTAATAAGACTACTTTTTTATGAAAGTGTAATTTTTCTTTTTTACTAATTTCTTTTTGTGATGTTGCAACAGGTTTAATTGCACATAAACATATTGTAGAGATTAGTTGTAATACAAAAGCAACACTTATAAAACTGTACTCAACAAAAATTTTAATTAATATTTCACTTACAAAAATTGACAGTGTTGTAATTATATCGCATTTTATTTCTGTATTTGCATGAGCTCCACCAGCAAAGTTGCGAACTAAACAGAAACTAATGTAAAAGAGTATTGATGAAAATAGAATGTTTAATACAAGTCCAAATAGTATGGAGATAAGAAAAAACACTATGTATGAAATCATCATAAACAAACCATAATCATACAACTCTTTTTCTTCATCGGATATAACATTTCTCTTCAGTAAGTTTTTGGTTATTTGATTGGATAGCTTTGAAATCATACTTTTGGTTTTTTGAAAGCATCCAACTTTGCAGGAGCTTTAGGTTGATAAACAACAGAGCAAGATGTTCTGTTAGCATCTGCAACAAGAGTCTTTTCAATTACTTTTTTGAATGTTTTTTCTAAAATGCTTTTCTTTTTCATCGATTTCACCTCCTTCGCCTTTACTATAAACAACAAAACTATTTTTTACAATATGTTTTGAGGAAGTGCAGAAAAATCCTGTCGAAACGCAGAATTTTAAAATAAAGCAGAAAAATCAAAATATTTTTCTATATAATCATACATATACAGATATTATCCGTATGCGTTTGTGTTAAAACGATTTTCTTTGTGATACCATATATATGGTGGTGATGCAAATTGAAAATAGATGGAAAACTTATCGGAATTAGGATGATGACTAAACGAAAAGAAAAAGGATTTAGTCAAGAGGATTTATCAGAAAAAATTGGTTTTTCAAAAAATCATATTTCTAATATAGAAAGAGGAAAATATATACCTACAACTGCTTATATCTTTGAAATATGCAATGTTCTCGGTGAAACTCCTGACTATTATTTAATTGGAACACCAACAAGAGAAACAGACCAAATAACCACCTTGATAAAAACATTACCTGACTCCAGTCAAACAATTTTGTTAAAACTGTTAGAACTTTATATTTCTGAAATTTCAAGCGAACAACAAAAATAAAGACATCCTTACTTTTGTGAGGGGTGTCTTTATTTTTATACAACTACAAACTGCAGAAAAATCTTGTCGAAATGCGGATTGTAGTTGTTGTTGCAAATATAAATATATGATATAATTACATGGGTGATTAGAATGAAGATACTTCTTTGTGATGATGAACAACAGTATATTGATGAACTGAAAATACATATAGAAGAATTTATGAAAAGCCGTAGCATCAGTTTTGAAATTTTTACTTTTAATAATCCACAATCAATTGTAGAAAGCGATATAGTATATCAACTTGCTTTTCTTGATATTCAAATGAATGAATTAGATGGCATTTCTCTCGCAAAAATTTTAAAAGAGAGAAACAATAAAATTGTTATATTTTTTGTCACCTCATACAATGTTTATCAAGATGATGCAATGGACTTAAGAGCCTTTAGATTTTTTGAAAAGCCTTATAATGTAGATAGACTTTACTCCGGACTTGAAAAGGCAATGGAATATATTGACGAAAGTTATATTGATTTTTACATTTATACAAACAATGAACATAAAAAGATTTTAACAAATGATGTTATTTATGTAGAAAGAGGTAATCGACAAGTAACACTCGTTACAACGAAGGGGAATTATACTACAAGGGAAACTTTTGATGAATGGTGTGAAATACTGCAAAACTCATTTTTCTACAAAGTACATAAATCATTTATTATAAATCTGCATTATGTCACTAGTTACAAGTATTCTGAAGTATTTATACAAAATAACATTCGAATTCCTATTGCATCACGAAGACAATCTGATTTTCATAAATTTTGGTTTGCTTACCTTAGGAGAAGATAACTATGATAATGAATGTTTTATTTATATGTGTTTTCTTTTTTGAAATGTTGATTTCTACAATTTTCTTTAGCAACATAGCAGAGAAGAAGAAAAAACTCTCTACAATAATGATAGCAGGAACTTTGATTTTTGAAATCGGAGCTTTAATTAATATATTCATTATAAGTACATCTTGGATAAATGTTTTATTTTCTATAATCGCGACATCGATTTTGTCTATGTTTTTCTTTAAAATTAAATCTTCGCGAGCTATTTTTTATTCTGTTCTTTTAGTGTCGATTTCATCATTTTTAGAACATATAATTATATTTGTCATTTCATCCTATTCAAGCCTATACATTGCAGAATACAAATCTGAGACAATTTTATTAGTTGTTGAAATAATTATTAGCAAAGTTTTATATTTCATTATAGTTATGATATTATTAGGTTTTACTCAAAAGGATGAATCTATAATAAAAATTCCGACTGCTTTTTATATTTTTCCTTTAATAACTTTAATTTCTGTGATATGCTTTTGGTATGTAAGCCTCAATCAACATTTGGAGTTTAGAAATCAAATTATATTAGGTATTGTAAGTGTTTTGCTTTTACTTGCAACGTTGTTTGTGTTTTTTTCTTTTCAAGCCAATGCACATAGAGAAAACAAACTATTGTTATTACAACAAGAACAAGACAAAATCAAAACGGATATTACATATTATGAGATTCTAGAAAAGCAAAATAATAATTTACGAGCTTACGCACATGATGCAAAAAATCATTTATCTACAATCAAGAATCTTAACGATAATCCCGAGGTTGAAATGTATATATCAAAAATGATAGAGCGTTTGGCTGAATATGGGAAGGTTTGCCACAGTGGAAACCATACTCTTGATGTGGTAATTGATAAATATGTAACAGAATGCGAACTAAACAACATAGCATTTGAATTTGACATCAAGAATAATAATTTATCTCAAATTGAGCCCTATGATTTAGTCGCTATTTTAGGTAATCTTTTAGACAATGCTCTTGAGGCTGCTGAGCAATCTCAAGATAAAATGGTTAGTATAGAAACTGATTTCAGAAATAATTTTTCAGTAATTATAGTTTCAAATTCTTGTGATAAGAATCCTCAGTTTAGTAATTCGGAGTTGCCTATAACAACTAAAAGTAACAAACGACTACATGGTTTTGGATTAAAAAGTGTAAGAAAAACAATAAAAAAATATAATGGTGATATAGCTTTTGAATATATTTCTAAAGAAAAAGTATTTATTGTCACGATTATGCTGGATAAAAAACTATAAAAATTCTATAACATTTATAAAATAGTTTTTTCTAACAATAAGAACTTCTCTCGACTGGATGTGAGACAATGAAACAAAAAAATTTTTATAAGGCATTTGGTTTTTTATACGAATATGTAAAAGACAGTATTAATATACACCAAAAAGAAGAATTTTTTCGTTTGCTTTTCGGTAATATTTATTTGTTATCTAATGATGACTTGTTTGATAACGATAAAATTCGTAAAATAACATCTGGAAATGCCACTATTCACAGAAGGGTCGCAAAGCAACTATGCACTGATAAAGGTTTTGAGCTGCTTAGACAAAACATTTCTGAGTTTTGTCTATCTAGCTCAATCAACAATTCATATCTAACAAAAGAAATTCTACATTTGTTAGAGTTGGATTTGACTATACCTAATGATATTAAAAAGCAAATTTCATTAAGCGTAACGCCTTATAATGAGTATTCTTTATCAAGAGCTATTGCTGCAACACTTATTTGCTTAGACTATTCAGACTATATATTCAACAGAGGTAAAAGATTCGTTATAAATGTTGAATTTATGCGACTTAATTTTACGAAACCAATCTCTAAATACCCAAGATACATTTCAAACTCTCCTGATGCTGCAACAGAAACTCTCATGGGACGCAAAGATGAGTTAGAAAAATTATATAGTGAAATCATAAATGGCGAAGGAAAATTAATGATTTCTGCGGTTGGTGGACTTGGAAAAACTGAACTTGTAAAGCTTTTTCTAAATCAAATCGCAAACACAGATGTTGAAACCAGTAATATTGAAGTAATCGCTTGGATACCATACAACAACAGCGATATATGTCTATCTATAAAACAATCACTCAATTTGCAATGTGAAACTAATGAAGTGTGGAAAGCTCTTCAAGATATGGTATGTAAATATAATAAAAAGTTGCTTTTAGTTTTTGATAATATTGAAACTGCAGAAAATGATGAGTATCTTCGAAAAATAAGTCAATTACAATGTCGCATCATAGTGACAAGTAGATTGAAGACTTTATCGGGTTTTAATAAGATTCTGTATCTTCAACCATTAAAAATGAAAGATTGTCGTAATCTGTTTTATGCATATTATAAATTCAACGAAAGAGATAATGAATTATTAAATGATATTATTTCTCTTACTGCAAGACTTACTATTATGATAGTATTCATCGCTAAAGTTGCTTATTTGGAAGAATTGTCTTTGCCTAAACTCTATCAAAAACTCGTAGAAAAAGGTTTCAAATTAAGTGATGAAGACGTTTCTTGTGAACACGAAAAATTGCAGGATGATAATACAATAATACATCAAATGTGCATACTTTTTTCGTTGATTAATTATAGTGCAACGGATATAAGGATTCTTACATATATTTCTATAATACCGAATTTACAATTTGATTTTCCGAAGGCAAAAAAGTGGTTTAATATTAAAAAAAATAGTAGTCTTATGAAGCTTTATAACCTAGGCATGTTAGAACATGTAACCAAAAGCAAGACACATTTTTATTGGATGCATTCTGTCATAGCAGCTTCGATAAGGGAACAGCAAAAACACGAATTATATGAACTATCCAGACCATTTATTAGTATTTTATCAGAACAGCTTGACACAGGCACAACATTTGGCAAAGAATATGAAAAAGCTTATTTAATTCCTTTCTCATGGTCTGTTGCAGATATTATGGAAAACCATTGGAACAGTGAAGAAGACACGGATTTCCTTACAAATCTTTTTCATGTCTGTTTTGCTTGTAGCAACTTTGCATTGTGCGAAAAACTGATAGATGTCATAATTGATATTCAACAAGATACAACAAAGTTCTCATATATCAATTTGATTTATAGCTATAGAAACAAAATTGACTTATTGCTACAATTTGATAGGGCAACAGAAGCTGCTGTTGTGTTTGACAAAGCAGAAAATCTTTTAGATACTAACAACGCAACAGATGATGACAGAGCTATTTTGAATAGCCAATATGGTATTCTTTATCAAATACGTGGCGACTATGAAACTTCATATTCATACTTTGATAAATGCATTCAGTCAGCTGAATGTAATGAAAGCACAACTAGAGAAAAGGACATTTCTACCGCTTGTTGTAACATGGCAAGAATGTTAGTAGATAGTGGAGACTTGTTCAAAGCATATGATTTTATAAAAAGAGCAATAGCAGTTCAAGGAGAAGATGAAGAAGATGCAGACTTAATCATCTGTTATAGTACTCTTGGCGCAATTTGCACCGAATTAATAGGTGTAGGATATGGTACTACCTATATACAAGAAGCAATGGATACTTTTGAAAAAGTTATAGCTTTTAGAGAGAAGTATTTAGGAAAGCACCATGCTGATACGGCTGTAGCATATCACGATTATGCATATTTACTGTATGTTGTAGGACTATATGATGATGCTCTTAATTATAACAAAAAAGCTTATGCTATAGATGAAGAGCTTTTTTCAGAATACAGTATTACAAGAATGCGTAGTTTGAACACTAAAGCGTTAATTCTATGGGGACAAGCAACTGAAGACGAAGATAAGAACAGTCAGTTTCAAGAAGCTCTTAATATATTTGAATACATAATACAAGAATCAGAAAAATTAAGCGATGATTATTTAATTGATGTTGCTGACTTTGCATTTAATTCCGCACGTTGTCTTTTTGAGTTTGGAAATAGTGCAAAAGCAAAGGATGCTTATATGAAATGCATAAAAATATGGTCTAATATGGCTGAGGGAGGTAAAAGAAAATTAGCTGAAGCTCATCAAGAATATGCGGATATACTTTTTAGTGAAGGTGAAATCAATATTGCTTTATATAATTACCGAAAAGCAGATGAGTATATTAGCGAGGATTTTTATCTCAAAGTCGATGTTCTTGACAGCATCGCAGCCTGCTTGTTATTGAACAAAAAAATAAGCGATGGCATTCAAACATTTAAAGAATTAATAGATTTACTTGTTAAATACAATGTAACAGATTCACACACAAAATTCCAATTGTGTAATAATCTTTTTTGCATTTTGGATGCGTCTTCAGATGATGAAATTGAATGGAAAAATATGTTGCTTAAGGAGTTTGAAAATAATCCAAAAGCAATCGAGTATATTAACAATTTCTTAATAAACGATAGCTAAAAATAGTACATTAAACATCACATTCAAATGATTTTTGTTTTGATATAATTCAAGTGTAGTTAAAAACACTTGAATTATGAAACTAGATAATCAGCATCCATAGTTCAAGAATACAACTTGAACTATGGATGCTGCTCTATCTGTAGATTGAACTCAAATCTGCTAAAGTGTTTTGGCTATAATTTATAATATAAAGTGAGGAACTAAACATGGAGCAGATTATACTGTCATTGCAATTCATAATAAATTTAATCGGTGTTCTTATAGGTGGATGGGATGGATTAATTTATACTTTAATTTTATTTATAGTGATAGAGGTTTTGACTGATGTTCTTATTAGGATTAATATACATAATTTATCGTTAAAAGTACTAATCCATCAGTTCATAAAAATAATACTAATCTTTTTCTTAGTTGCAATGGGATGTTCTCTTGATGCATACATTCTTCATAACCAAGAGTTGCTTCGTACTGCTATTATTTTGTTCTATCTTTCTAACGAAGGACTTTCAATATTAAGAAACTTTGAAACACTTGGAATACCGATTCCCCAAAAGCTGAAAAACATTCTTGATAATTTAAAAGATGAAGAGTAAACTTGTGTACTCACAACCTTTAATTTTTACAAAGAAGTAGTTTGTACCGATACAAAGAAACTATGAATTCAAGTGACTATTAAGAACTATCTATTGCTGTTTTCAATTATAAAACAACAACGCATTAACTCTTACACCATTCTGAATTACCTCATAATGAAGATGCGGTCCTGTTGAATAACCTGTCGAACCACAATCTGCGATTACTTGTCCTTGCTTTACTGTCTGTCCTGCAGACACATGAAGAGCAGAACAATGAGCATAAAGAGTAGAGTAAGTGTCATCGTGTTTAATCTTGACATAATATCCGTAAGAATTATGCCAAGTAGCGGTTACTACAACACCGTCCGCAGCAGCAAGAATTGGTGTGCCAAGAGGAGCTGCAATATCTGTACCACCGTGAGTTTTAATTTCACCTGAAATCGGGTCAACACGAGTACCAAACGGAGAAGAAATATATTGGTCGTGTTCAAACGGCCAAGCAAACATACCTGTACCGACAAAAGAACTACCGCTTTGAATAATCTGTCCGCTTGCTCCGAGAAGGTCTCCCCATAAATCAGAATATTCATCACTCATCAATTCTTCTAATAATGCTTTTTGTTCATCATTGAAATTATACAATGCAGAGATTTCATCTACGCTTAACTGAAGAATTGATACTGTAAGAACCTTCTTTGTAACATAGGTTGTTGTTTTGATAGAATTGCCATTTTCATCTGTTGTAACGGTAGTTTCTGCAACAACCTTAGGTGTAACAACACCTGTCATTGTGTTCATATCTTTCATAATACCACGAAGAAGCTCCATCTTCTCGTCATCAAGAGTTACAACCTCAAGCGGATTATCGCCTAAGGTTGTTTTTACTGCATATACTGCAAGAACATCCTTCCAATTTATTGAAGTGTTTCCTTGCACTTCAAGTAAATCATAAGTGTAGGATGCTTTCATAGCAGTCAGATTAGCATAATGTTCTGATGTGAGTTCAGATATAGCTTGTGACATTGTTTTATTTGTGCCTGTTGTTACATCGTTTGCAAGGAAGATACCGAAACAAGTACCGCCAATAGCACCGATTAAGCAGATAATGATAATTACAACAACAGCAGGTACGCCTCCTCCGGCAATAACTGCACCTATGCTTTTAGCCCCTGCAACAACAGCCTTTCCCGCTTCAACCACAACTTTCGCAGCAACTTTAACCGTCTTGATAGTTACTCTTACAGTTGCTTGTGCAGTCTGCTTTGTTCTCTTCGCAATTTCGGTACTTTTCTTTGTCGTTGATGCAGTTGTTTTAACTGTATTCTTAGCAGTTTTTACCGTCTTGTCTGCCTTTTTGATTCCTTTTGCAGTTGCATCAAGACTCCTCTTTGATTGCTTTATTTTATGAACATCGTCATTAACAGTTTTAACTGTTTGCTTTTCTGCACCGACCCTTTTAATGGTTGCTTTACCTTTGGTTTTAGGTGCAGTTTTTTTTCTTTGTCGAGGCTTTTTGATTTTCTCTATCGTTGTTTCAGGCTGTGTCTTTGTTTTAGGCGGTGCTTGAGTTTTTTCTTTGACAGCAGGTTTATCTTGTTTTTCTTTAACAACTTTAGCATCGCCTTTATCCGTTTTTGCCTGAGTAGTTTTATCAGTATTCTTTTTAGGTTCATCTTTTGTTTGTTTAGGTTTGTTTTCGGGAGCAGAGTTTTCAGAAACAGAATTTTCATCAGCAGGAGTTTTCTCTGTATGATTTTCAGCATTTTTCTTTTCCTTCTTCTCTGCTACTTTTTCTTTAACCTTTTCTTTAGCTTTACTTGCACCTTTATGAACTGCTTTTTCTGTGCCGACAGCAACAATTTCACCGCCTGTACGCATTGATTCTGATACTTTATCAGTTGCATACTGTTCGGGTGAAACATTGTCGGTTTGATTTATATTTTCATTAACTGTGTCTTTAGTTTTAACACCGATGTTCTTCATTCTGTCACCGATGTTAACGGCAGTATCGTGAACCTTAATATCTTTTACTACTTCACGAGTTTTTATTTTATCTTTCATTTGCACCTCCAATTGTTGAGTAATAGTTTAATAAGTGTTATAATACAATAAAACACTTCAAGGATTGATTATATGATTTTATTTGTAATAGGAAACGGTTTTGATATAGGCAATGGTATGAGAACCGGATATAAGCAATTTTATCATTTTCTTAAAAATAATCATAAAGACTTCTTCAATTCCGTCACATCTCTCTTCTTAGCTGAGTTTGAAACAGACCGTCTTTGGTGCGAATTTGAAGAGTGCTTATCTGCTTTTACTCCTGAATATTTTATTGACAACAAATTGACTCCTCAAAAAACATCAGAAATTGTTTTAGACTTTCAAGAACTATTGTCCCTATATTTTAAAGAATGGATAGCCAATATTTCTTTACCCGACAACAAAGATTATAAATCCTTTACTCCAGATTCATTTTTTATAAACTTCAATTACACTGATACTCTTGAAAAATTATATAATGTTCCTTGCAACAAGATACTACATATACACGGACAAGCAACTGAACCCAAAAGTCAGTTAATTATAGGGCATAGCAGCAAAACTACGATAGATGAGATGTGTGAATCATACGGAATAGTAAAGAACGGTAATCTTGAATGCACTGTTGAAGAATTTAATTACTTGATAGCAACAGAAATGATGCTATTTACTTTAAGAAAACCAACAGAAGAAATAATAAAAGAAAAACTGACTGATTTAGATTTTAATACAGTGTCTGAAATTGTTATTTTAGGACATTCTTTGGGTATAGTTGATTGGTCGTACTTTAAATATATTAAAGAACATTTAACACAGCCTATCCGTTGGAATTTTAGTGCCTATAGCGAAAGGGATAAAGAACAAATATTTACATTTGTCAAAGAGTTTCAAATACTCGACTATTCTATTGACTCTCTTCAAAACTTGATTTCCAAATATTCATTTAATTAACAACAGAGGCTTCATAGAAGGTTTGTCTATGAAGCCTACATTTATTTATTCAATCATTTTGGTGGACATCAATTTATACAATTCTGTATTCTTCGGGAACTTTCTTTCAAAAGGTACAAGAGCAGAACCGACCTTAACAAGACCGTGACCGACTTCAACATTTGTAATGTGGGTCATCTGTGTTTCACTAATCTGTAAAAGGTTGGCAAGATCTTCTCTGTCAGTACCGCCCTGATTAAGCATTATGATGAATTCCGAGTTTGCAAGCATTGTTCGTGCTGTGTGGCTCTGTAAAAGGTCATCAACATTCTGCGTAATACCGGTGCAATAGGCTCCGTATTTTCTTACTCTTTTCCACAAGGTAAAAAGGAAGTTTGCCGAGTATTCGTGCTGAAAGAGAAGATATATCTCGTCAATGAAGATATATGTTTCTCTGCCCTCAGCTCTGTTCTTTGTAATACGGTTAAGAATACTGTCAAGAACTACAAGCATACCGATAGGCATTAACTGACTACCGAGTTCAAGAATGTCATAACAGATAAGTCTGTTTTCAATATTTACATTTGTCTTTTGTGCAAAAGTGCTGTGTGAACCGGATGCAAAGAGTTCCATAGCAGTAGCAAGTTCAGTTGCTTCAGGTTCAGGTTGCTTTCTCAATTCATTACAAAGGTCAACGAGAGTAGGAACCTTACCTGTATAACCTCGTTTGATATAGTTCTTATAAACATTAGTCAAGCAACGGTCAACAATAGATTTCTGAATAGCATCAATACCATTTCTGCCCATAATCTGTTCAAAGAGTGAAAGCACAAATTCTACCTTGAATGCAATAGGACTTGCACCGTCTGCATATTCCTTGTTTATATCAAGACAGTTGATATGATTCTTACTCTTTGCTGAAAGTTCGATAACCTGACCGCCCATTGCTTCAACAAGAGCTGAGTATTCTCTTTCAGGGTCAATAATCATAACGTCTGCATCAGTCGAAAGAAGAAGGCTAACCATTTCTTCCTTTGCCGTAAAACTTTTGCCGGAACCCGAAACGCCAAGTATAAAACAGTTGCCGTTAAGCAGGAACTTTCGGTTTACGATAATCATATTTTTAGAGATAACATTCACACCTTGGAATACACCGCCATCGTGCTGAATTTCCTGAACCTTGAAGGGCATAAAAACAGCAAGGCTCTCTGTTGTAAGAGTACGCCTTGCTTCAATCTTGTTTATTCCTATTGGTAATGTGGCATTAAAACCGTCTAACTGCTGATATTTAAGAACACCAAGCTGACACATGTGCTTTCTGCCTGTTGCCTGGATTGCTTCCGTATCGCTGTTGAGTTCTTCAAGAGTATCTGCTGTATGCATAACCGTGATAACTACTTTGAACATCTTTTGGTCACGGGTTGTTAAATCATCAAGAAATTCTCTAATTTCCTTACGCTGCTGTTCCATATCATAAGGGATAACAGAAGTGTAGTTGTTATTGGCATTCTGCTTTCGCTGATAGTTTGCAATATTAGTTTCAATACCGAGTGCCTGTCTTTCACCGAACTTCTGTGCTTCTTCTGTTGATACCGGGATTATATCAAAGTTAAAAATCATATTTCTGTTAGTGTCTGTAAGTTCCCACACAACACTGTCTTTAATATATGAGGGATAGTCCCTTATGAATAGAACTCTGCCAAACCTGTCACCGATTTTGAAGTAGTCTGACTTAAACTCAAAACCGTCAGGTGTGATATAGTCTTTGAAATTCTGACCTTTCTGCATTGTATCTCTTAAATCAAAGTGATAATCTGCCGACTCTTTAGGTCTGCAGAAATCGTGAATAATGCGAAGTCTTTCAGTTAAATCAAGCTCGGTACACTTTGAACCGAGTCTTGAAAAGTGTGCAATCAAGTCTGCACCTACACGGTTAAAATGACTTCGTGCTTCTTCAACTGTCTTTTTCTGAATTGTGAGCGTTACATATTTATCCTGAACAATAGCATTCGCTCCGTTTGCTATCATTGTAAGCATATCATTGATTTCTTTACGGTATTTATCTTTATCATCATTTGCCTTTTCAAGGAGTGCTATTTCTTTAAGTTCTGCCTTTTTGAGTTTTCTGTTGATGATTGTAATCTGACTTGAAATACCGTTTTCAAGTGAGTTCAGAATCTCACTGTATCGAAGGAAGTTTGCTTCTTTATCTTCCTTACTTGATACCGCATAATTTATATCGGTAAACTTAAATGTTTTTGAATATCTGTCCTTACCTGTCATAAAGATGCCGTCAGAATATACGGCATCTATTTTAATGACCTCCTGAACAGACTTTGGGACAGACATTCCATCCCCAAATAAGTCATCGAGTCCTGTTTTCTTTTTTATTGTTCCTATGAGGTCGAACATCGTCACCTTTCATCCTTTCTATTTCGTCATAATAGTTTTTTGATACAAATTTTAATTCCTTTGGCATAAGGATTTCACTTTTAAGGTAAGTGAATAAAACCTTTTCTGCCGTCATTCCGTGATATTTAAAAAATCCGAGTGTTGCAAAAGGAGCTGCACCTACAATGCACATCCAACTGAGTGTTTCAATACCGAAGAACGGTTTTAAAAGAAAGTACAATCCAACTGCAACACCGCAAGCTAATATAGAGAATACGAACTGACGGAGATTAAGTCCGAAATATACAGCCTCACTGTAATCTCGTATTTCTCTGTTAATCTTTACTTCCAATGACATTCCTCCTTGTAAGAAAATAAGTGCCGTATACAAACGACACTCGAAATGCAAAATCAATTTAATTTTAATCGTTTATCAAAAAACAACGAGCTACTGTTTTCACAGCAACTCATTGTTTGTTTTAAAGATTTTCCAAATATTCAATTGCTTCAAATACGGTTGAAAATGTTTTGCTACTTTTTGAAAGCCACACATTTCTTTCATCGGTATCCTCTAAAGAAGGCAAACCATCAGGCAACAGATTTCTCAAAACTTTTTTTGCGTTTTCATTAGCTGTTTTATATCTTTCAGCTATCTTGGCAGTTGAATTCCTATCACCTTTTTCATAAGTAGGCTCTTTTGCAACAACACTTTTCAACATGTTGATTTTCTCGGCTTCTGTTTCAATAGTCGGAGCAAAATACTTATAATGAAGCATTAGCCAATATTCGATACACGCCGTTGTCATCAGAAGTCTGACTCGTATATTTGGATTTTTCCTCAATCGCCTGAGTTCATTTATAATTTTTTTCCTTGCTTCAACTTTATTTATATCCTTCTTTTCAACATCGTAAAAAAACCATATTTCATCAGTAATTTCTGCATTGTTTTTATATGTTGCATCATTGTTAAATTTTTGCTTTGCATATTCAAACAGTCCCGTACTTTTCGGTTTTTTAATAACAGCAACATCTTCAAAATGCTCTTTCAAAAAATCTGTATAAGCCTGCTCACTTTCACCTTCACAAAAAACATAAATATGAGGTTTTGATTTTTTTATTTTTCTTGGCATTATTCTACCTCCTCGATTTCAATATCGGGTGTAGCACCATATTTTCCGGCGAGATAGCCTTTGCGAATATTGTCAGCCGTTTTCGTTGAAAAATCACTAATGCTGTACAGCTCGCTTGTTCCGTCTTTTCTGTTTTTATCAGCAAAATACAATTGATCTTTTCGTATAAGCTCCATATTCAAAAGTTCTGTATTGTGCGTCGTAAAAATCAACTGTGCCCCGTTTGGGTTTGAGGTTTTGCTTTGAAACTTTGCAACAATATAATTTACAAGCATAGGATGAAGCTCTTTTTCAAGTTCATCTACAAGTACAATACCGCCCTTATTTAATACGGATTCAATCGCAGGTGCTATTGACATAAGCTTTCTTGTTCCGTCTGATTCGTCGGATAATTCAAGCGTAAATGAAGTCTTGACTCCATCTTTATTTATACCGTTATGATAAGAAGTCGCTCGAACCTCACTTTTCTGCAAACCAATCTCAGATATATTGGAATTCTCTTTTAGAATTTGCATAAATGCTGTTAATGCAGATTTCATTCCCTCCGGAATATTCTTTGCAGATTCAAGATCTTTAACTTCTTCATCCTTAAATTCAAATTCCATTTTTTCAATGCCGAGATCCGCAGCCTTTGCATATTCAGAAATTGCCGCAAGCATATTCTGATCATTTGAATATTCCAACAGTTGCTTCGGAATATCCGTATAATCTCTCGAAAAGAAAATATACTCCCTGAACCACTTCATAGCTCCCATACAATCGGCATCATTCATCGTGCACGCAACAGAAAAGAACAACTGATTAGGAGCAACTGCTTCACTTATCATTTTTCTTTTAGCTTTTTCTTCGGTAAAAGTAAACTCCTGCTCTGTTCTTGTAAACACAGTAGCTTTTTGACCTTTAGGTGAATGATACAAATATTCAGAAAAAATCTTTTCTTTTGTTGCAGAAAATCCGTATATATATTTCACTTTATCTAAGACATAAGTGAATTCAAAAAAAGTGGGTTTATCCTTAGAATAATCGTTAAGCAAAAAAGGTTTTACAGGAATTTCCGCATTTTCATGTTGCGTTCTCTGTGCATTTTTTATAAACTGTACCGCTAACCAAAATGCACGAATAACATTACTTTTTCCTCCGCCGTTTTTTCCGTATATTGCTACAGAGGGTATCAATTTCATAGAGTTATATGATATTAAACAGCTTTTCAATCTGCCTAATCCCATAGCTTCCATAGAAAGCACTGCTTCATCCCTGAAAGATCTGTAATTACCAAACTTAAATTCAATTAACATACAATTCACCTCTTCTGTTATTAGTATACACCAATTCCTAGAGAAATTCAACACTAAAAATCAAATATTTTAATTTTTAAGTCCCAATTTATTTTATAGTCCCATCATTTCTTTTACTACTCTGTCACTCATTTTTACTGTTCCGACAAGTACAAGCATATTGAATATAAGCTCACCTACATAAGTCCATACCTGATTTACTGCTGC
>CALCTT010000029.1 GCA_937906895.1 uncultured Clostridia bacterium
CTCCTGGTCTTCAGATTGACCTTGATGCAGTTCGTAAAAAATATGAAGGTCTTGACGGAACAGAAATTGCTATTTCTGAATCACAGGAAAGAATGGCTGTTGTTGTTGAAGCAAAAGATGCTGATAAATTCATAGCTTATGCCCAGGAAGAAAACCTTGAAGCATATCGTGTTGCTGTTGTTACTGAAGAAGAACGCATGGTAATGAAATGGAAAGGCAATGTTATTGCTGACCTTAGCCGTGCATTCCTCGATACAAACGGTGCTGTTAAGCACATGGATGTTACTGTAACAGAAAAAGACCTTTCTGTTTTATGCAAAGCTATGTATGGTTCACTTCGTGAAATGGCATCTGACCTTCGTACAGCAAGCCAACGTGGTCTTGTTGAACGCTTTGACTCAACTATCGGTGCAGGTAGCGTTGTAATGCCTTATGGCGGTAAGCGTCAGCTTACTCCTACACAGTCTATGGCTGCCGTTTTACCTGTTCTTCCGGGACAGGAAACTGACCAGGCAAGTGTATTCAGCTGGGGTTGTGACCCTGACCATCTTTCAGTTGACCCTTATACAGGTGCTCGTGCTTCAATTTACAATTCAGTTGCAAAGCTTGTTGCAGCAGGTTGTGATTATAAACTTGCATATTTAACATTACAGGAATTCTTTGAAAGACTTAAAACTGAACCTGAGCGTTGGGGTAAGCCTTTTGCAGCTCTTCTCGGTGCACTTGATGCACAGCTTGAGTTAAACGCTGCTGCAATCGGTGGTAAGGACTCAATGTCAGGTACATTCCTTGATTTAGATGTTCCGCCAACACTTATTTCATTTGCAATTGCTCCAATCAAAAAGCAAGACGTTATCAGCCCTGAATTTAAAGAGGCAAATCATCCTGTATATCTCTTTGGTGCAACTGATGAAAGTGCAGATAGCCTTAAAGCTACTTGGGAAGCATTCCATAACCTTTGTAAAGAAGGCAAAGTAAAGGCTTCTTGGGCAGTTGAACACGGTATCGGCGAAGGTATTATGAAAATGTCCTTCGGCAATAATATCGGTTTCAAATCATCTGTTGAACTTAAAGATAATTGGCACCTCGGTATGTACGGCTTCATTATTGCAGAGCTTACTGAAGATGTTGAAATTCTTGGTGTTATGAAGCTTGGTGCAACAACAGTTGAACCTGTAATTACACTTGAAAATGACAGTGTATCAATTGAAGAACTTTACAAGTTACATACTGCTACACTTGAAAGTGTTTATCCTACAAAGGCTAAAGAAGATAAGGGCGAAATTCCAACATACTCATTTGATGGTAAGTGTGAAATTTTACCTAAAAATAAGGTTGTTAAGCCTAAGGTTCTTATCCCTGTGTTCCCGGGCACTAACTGTGAATACGATTCAGCTCGTGCAGTTGAAAAAGCAGGTGGTGAGGCTGAAATTTTCGTTATCAGAAACCTTACTGCTGAAGATGTTGCAAGAAGTGTTGAAGGTTTCTCTGCAAAGGTAAAAGAAAGTCAGATGATTTTCATTCCTGGCGGTTTCTCAGGTGGTGACGA
Organism: uncultured Clostridia bacterium; assembly: GCA_937906895.1. Lineage (GTDB taxonomy): Bacteria > Bacillota > Clostridia > Oscillospirales > Acutalibacteraceae > Fimenecus. The sequence goes on from CALCTT010000029.1 coordinate 1,550, forward strand.
GCCTGACGGTTCAGCTAAGTTTATCACCGCATTCTTCCGTAACCCTGCTGTTAAAGAGGCTGTAACAGACCTTCTTGATAATCGTGACGGTCTTATGTGTGGTATCTGTAACGGATTCCAGGCTCTTATCAAACTTGGTCTTGTACCTTACGGTAAGATTATTGATACTGATGAAAATTGTCCTACACTTACATTCAATAACATCAGTCGTCATCAGAGCAGAATCGTTCATACAAGAATTGCATCAACAAAATCACCTTGGCTTAGCCTTATGAATGTAGGTGATGTTGTTAATGTTCCGATTTCTCACGGTGAAGGTAAGTTCCTTGCTTCTCCAGAGCTTATTGCTGAACTTGCTAAGAACGGACAGATTGCAACACAGTATGTTGACCTTGACGGAAATGCTACATCAGATATTGACTTTAATCCAAACGGTTCATTGTGTGCAATTGAAGGTATTACTTCACCTGATGGTCGTGTATTCGGCAAAATGGGACATAGCGAGCGTATCGGTGACGGTCTTTATAAGAATGTACCGGGTGAATACGACATCCGTATGTTTAAAGCTGCTGTAAAGTATTTCAATAAATAATTCACATAATTTAACCCGAGGCATTACGCTTCGGGTTATTGCTTTTTATATAAGTATATAATATAATTATTGTGAGGTGATTTTATGGCAGTAAGATTAAATGAAAATAAAGAAATTGTAGCAAAGATTAAAGAAGGACTTAAAAAGAAAGACGGATATTGTCCTTGCAGATTGCAAAAACTCGAGGAATATAAATGTATCTGTGAAGAATTTAAACAGCAAATTGCAGACCCTGAATTTGAGGGATATTGTCATTGTAAATTGTATTATAAATCAAAAGATTAAGGGTGTGGATTTTTCCACACCCTTATTTTATTGTATTCGAAAACCCCTGGCTGTGCCAGGGGTTCAAAAAAGCTTTAGCG
>CALCTT010000030.1 GCA_937906895.1 uncultured Clostridia bacterium
GTCTGAATAACAAAAATATAAAGGAGTTACAATGAAATCGGCATTCAAACAACTTTCCGTAAACAAGCACAATATCGACGCAGGTCTGATTTTTTCGGTTATTCTGTGCTCTGTAATCGGAATACTTCTCATCTACTCTATCAGCACAAGCGGAATCAGTTCCGATGAGGGAATCGGCTCAGGCGACTGGAAGGTTCAGCTTGTTTCCATGGTGCTCGGACTCGGCGTTGCGGTATTTATTTCAATTATCGACTACCGCAAACTCGCCAAACTGTGGTTCATCTTCGCACCTGCCGCACTGTTCCTTGTCGCACTCACCTTCACGGGACTCGGCTATCAGCGTGAGGGTGCCGACGACCAGGCATGGCTCCAGATCGGTCCCATAAACTTCCAGCCCTCAGAAATACTGAAGCTCGCATTCATCCTGACCTTCGCTCACCACCTGTCACGTGACGAGGAGGATATGAACAAGCCTGTCCACATGATTCTGCTGTGCCTGCACGGCGCAATTCCCATAGGTATCGTCGGACTTCAGGGCGACTACGGTACAGCAATCATCTTTGCGGCTATCTTTATGTGTATGCTGCTTTCTGCGAAAATCTCGTGGAAATATATTGCGGCAATTCCCATTGTTATCGGAGCCGCCGTTTCATTCATGTGGTTTTTCGTCCTCAGCGACTTCCACAAAAAACGTATCACTATCCTCTTCAACCCCGGTTCGGACCCCGATTATATCGAGTACCAGCAGGACCTCGGACTCGCTGCCCTCAAGCACGGCGGCGTCTTCGGCAGAGGTCTGCTTAAAAAAGCGGAGGATATAACAGAATTACTCAAATATTACGACAGAGTAAAAATGTTCTACGATTTCCTTGCAGGTAAGATAAATGGCTCAACAACAACTAAATTCAACAGTGGCTTAACTACAACCTTTGACTATTTCTATAACTGTAGCGGTATGGACGACTTGCCACCGCAAAAGGCTATGTATGCTGAAAATAAACAAAAATATATGACACCTGTTATTTCATCTTCACAGGTTATCCGTTGTGCAAAAATTCTCTATATGTGTGCTGATATGTTAGGAAGAGAAGACGATAAAGCAACGTATCTTAAAGATATTGAAAGAGTATCAAATGCACTTCAAAAATACTCCTGGGATGAGGAATGTGGATATTTCTCTTATGTAATTCACGATGGAAACGGCAATCCGAAAGAGCAGTACAGAAACGCACAAGGTGAAAATCTTAATAAAACTATGGATGGCATTTATCCTATTATCGCAGGTGCAGTAACAGAAAGCCAGCGTGACAGAATTCTCTCTCATCTCAAGAGTGACGATGAAATGTTCAGCCCTGTCGGTATCAGTGCAGTTGATAAAACTGCATCATATTACATCACAAACGGTTATTGGAACGGTAATGTGTGGCTTTCACATCAGTGGTTTGTGTGGAAAACAATGCTCGACTTGGGTGAAACTGATTTCGCATTCCGTATTGCAGAAACTGCACTCAAATCATGGAAACGAGAAGTTGAATACTCATATTACACATTTGAAATGTTTAACATTACTTCAGGTCGTGGTGGTTGGTTTCACAATTTCGGCGGACTTTCAACACCTGTCAATATCTGGACTAATGCTTACTATAAGCCGAAAACACTTTCAACAGGTCTTGATGTTATGGTTATGAACAGTAGCTTCAATGATGATGCAACAGAATTTAACGGTAATATCAAGTATTACGGTAAAAACGATAAATACTCTGTAATTGTTGTTATGGCTGATAAAAAAGATGATTACAATGCTACCGTAAACGGTGAAAATGCAGATATGTTTATCCGTGATAAAGGAATTGTTGAAATCACAATTTCAGGTGATGTTAAAGAGGTAGAAATCAAGGTGTTCTAACTTGTGTAATCCTCAATTATCTTCTGCAGGTCTGTTGTGTTATCAACTGTAATTCCGTTTTGCAGTCTTTGACGGTCTTGTTGGGGTAAAAGAGATGTGTAGGACTCGTAAACTGTCATTGGTTTCTTATCAGAATTTTTAAAAACAGCAATTTTACCTTCATATTCTCTTATGGTATATATCACTTGTTGTTTTGATTTTTCTTCATTTTCATAAATCTCAATATCATTGTTAAGATTTACAAACAGAGTCCCGATAAATAAGACACAGATTAAAGAGAATAATGATATTTTCAGAGTTTTTGACATTGTTTTTTCACTTCCTTTAAAAATATTCTTAACAAATTCTGCAATAATTATTAAAATTTGATAATATTGCAAAAAACCTCTACTCTTTTTTAAAGTTTTGTGTTATACTTATTCTGTGATATTTTATTACTTTATTTCGGAGGAAAATTATGAGAAAAAAGACTCAGGCACCAAACAAAAGGGTGTCCCCGAAAAAAAAGAAAAAATTTAATGGCTTTTGGGCGTTTGTTCTTGTGTGTATGATGACTTGTGTCATTGTTTGCTGTTATGTGCTTTCGGATATGATTAGTACGGTTAATGGTGAAAGAATCATTGACCTTGAGTATTATCAGCAAAATCAGGACCAGACAACAATTGTTTATGCAAAGAACGAAGCAGATGATTGGATTGAGCTTACCAAGCTTCACGGTGAAAAGAACCGTGTCTGGGTTGATTTGGAAGATATGTCCGAATGGATGGGTAAGGCTTTTATTGCCATTGAGGACAAGCGTTTCAATGAACACGAAGGTGTTGACTGGTATAGTTCAACCTTTGGTATTGTAAAAACTTTTGCTTCAACAGGAAAAATCCGTGGTGGTTCAACTCTTACACAGCAGTTGATAAAAAACTTGACAGGTGAGGCAGGCAGAAATCTTAACAGAAAGTATAATGAAATGCTTTCTGCTCTTAATCTGGAAAAGTATTATGAGAAAGATGACATTCTTGAAGCATATCTTAATACAATTTACTTAAGTCATAACTGTTATGGTGTTCAGACTGCATCAGAAACATATTTTGGTAAGGATGTTTCTGAACTCAACCTTGCTGAATGTGCTGCAATTGCAGGTATTACGCAATATCCCGGAAAATATGACCCACTGTGGCAACCGGAAGAAAACAGAAAACGTCAGCTAACTTGCCTTGGTATGATGCTTGAACAGGGTATGATTACACAGGAAGAATATGATGAAGCAGTTGATTACGAGCTTATCTTTACAAACAGTGAAAAGTATATTGCTGATGATGAGGTTGAAGTTGAAACTGTAAAAGATAATGATATTCAGAGTTATTATGTTGACTATGTTATCAGTAAAGTTATTTCTGACCTTAAGAAATTAGGTTATTCACACTATGAAGCTACAAGAATGATTTATTCAGGCGGTCTTCGTATCTATTCAGCAATCGACCTTGAAGTTCAGAGTAAGGTTGACGACGTTTATGTTTACAGAGCAGGTTTCCCGAGTGAAACAGTAAATTCAAGCAGTGAACTTGCACAGTCAGCTATGACTATTATGGATTATAGCGGTAGAATCGTAGCCCTTGCAGGTGGTGCAGGTGAAAAGACAGAAAACCGTTCAAATAACCGTGCCGTTTCTGCAATCCGTCAGCCGGGTTCTTCAATTAAGCCATTGTCAATTTATGCTCCTGCAATTGAAGAGGACTATATTACCTGGTCATCAATGATTAAGAACTATGGTATCAGCTGGCAGGGTAGCATCTGGCCAACTAACTATGGTAACAATCCGGGTTCACCTGACAGTTACGTTACTGCACAGTATGCTATTGCAATTTCATATAATACAGTTCCTGCACAGCTTCTTATGAAAATGGGCTTTGAGTTAAGTTATGATTATCTTAAAAATTCATTCCATATTTCAACTTATGATGATAATGAGGATAGTGCAGCACCGTCAGCACTTGCAACGGGTGGTTCATCAGGTGGCGTAACAACACTTCAGATGGCTGCTGCTTTCGCTTCATTCGGTAATGGCGGTAAGTATTATGAGCCTTATTGTTATTATGAGGTTAAGGATAATAAGGGCGAAGTTATTTTACAAAAGAATGATGAGTATGAGCAGATTATTTCTCCTGAAACATCACTCATTATGAACAAATTACTCCAAACTGTTTTCTATGGTTCAGGTGGTACTGCTCGTGGCTATGCAGTTGCAAATCACAGAACATTCGGTAAAACAGGTACAACAACAAGCAACAAGGACCGTTGGTGTGTTGCGGGTACAAGCTATTATATAGCTGCTGTTTGGTACGGTTACGACTATAACAAGCAGATTCACGAATCAGGTAGCCCTGCAGGTAGAATTTTTGAAGAAGTTATGAATGATATTCATAAGGATTTACCTGAAAAAGACTTTGAAAAATATACTGACGATGTTGTAAGCCGTACTTATTGTACAAGTTCAGGACTTATCGCAGGTGAAAACTGTTCAGGTACTGCAACAGGCTGGTATAAGAAATCAAATATTCCTGCTGTTTGTAGTGGTGGTTGTGGTGCTTCTGCCGATGATGAGGAAGAATCAACAACAGGTACAGGAACTCCTGAAGAAACAACAAAGCCGGGAACAACAAAACCGGCTACACCTGAGGGAACAACAAAGCCTGTTGAAAAACCATCAGAAATCCCTTCAGCTCCTCCGATTCCTGAGGTTCCGACAAGTCCACCTGTAGTTGTTCCGACAACTCCTGTAGTCTGAAAATATTGCCCATCCTTACCGATGGGCTTTTGTGATTAAATATACTGCGATGTAATGTAACAACGCGTAGGGATAGACATCCTTGTCTGTCCGAGGTAGCTGACATGTATATTATAATCGGTGATATTATTATCTTCGATAATAGTTATATTTAAACCTTCAGTTTAAGTGTTATTATTGCCTGTGGCAATAGTTATATTTTTACTTCGTAAAAGTTATATATAAAGGTGATTATTATGAAAAAAAGAAACAGTGCATATCTTATTCTTGAAGACGGAACTGTGTTTCAGGGCTTCTCAATGGGTAAAATCGGCACAACAATCGGTGAAGTCGTTTTTAACACCTGTACTTCTGCTTACACAGATATTCTTTCCGACCCAACATATTATGGTCAGATTGTAGCACAGACATATCCTCTTGCAGCAAACCGTGGTGTTGCACCTGATACAAATGAAAGCAAGATTATGTCAAATGGTTATATTGTCCGTGAGTGGTGCGATGTTTATTCTGACGGAAATGAAATGAATCTTGACGATTATCTTAAGAGTATTGATATTGTGGGAATTTGTGGTATTGATACTCGTCGTCTTACAAGATATTTAAGAGATAAGGGCTATGTAAACGGTGCAATTACTGACTCTCTTGAAAATAAAGAAAAACTTCTTGAAGATATAAAAAACTACACAATTTCAGGTGCAGTCCGTGAAATTTCAATAAAAGAACCAATAGAAATGAAAGGCGAAAATGCAAAATATAATGTTGTTGCAATCGACTATGGTTCACCTCGTAAACAGCTTAATGCGTTTTTACTTAACGGTTGTAATGTAACTTTTGTTCCTGCATTTACAACTCCTGAAGAAATTATGAAATATTCACCTGACGGTGTTGTTCTTTGTGACGGTCCCGCTGACCCTGATGATGAGCCGACACTTATTGAGAATATCAAAAAACTTACAGAGTTCAATGTTCCGATATTTGCAATTGGTTTAGGACATCAAATGCTGGCTTTAGCATTAGGATTTAAGATTGTTAAAATGGCAAAAGGTCACAGAGGTTCAAATCAGCCTGTTATCATTACAAATACAAAAAAGATTATGATTACAGACCAGAATCACGGTTATTCAGTCGATGCGGATTCTGTTGACAAGGCAGTTGCAGATATTATAATGACAAATATCAATGACGGTACTGTTGAGGGTCTTAAGTATAATAAATTCACAGGACTTTCAGTTCAGTTCACTCCAAAAGGTGATGAGGACAGCAGTACAGGATTTATTATTCGTGATTTCTTTAAGATGATGGATGGTGAAAACAATGAGTAAATATAATAAAATTCTCGTTCTTGGTGCAGGACCTATTAAAATCGGTCAGTCACTTGAATTTGACTATTCTGCTTTGCAGGTTTGCCGTGCTTTAAAGGAAGAGGGCATTACTGTAATTTTCGCTAACTCAACACCATCTGCTCTGGCAACTGATAAAACTTACGCCGACAGAGTATATATTGAGCCACTTAATATTGAAAGTGTAAAAAGAATTCTTGAAAAGGAAAAGCCCGATGCACTTCTTTCAACAGCGGGTGGTGACGAAAGTCTTGAACTGAGCCTTGAACTCAGTCAGAATGGTTATCTCGACGAAACAAATACAGTTCTTATCGGTATTAATCAGGATGTTATCAGAAGTGTAAAAAACAGACATTCTTTTACTGAAGTGCTTGACGAAATGGATGAACCGACAGTTCCTGCACTTGTTGTCAACGGTGTGGAAGAGGCTTGTGATTTTGCTGACAAGGTTGGTTATCCTGTAATTGTCCGTCCTGCTTATACTCCTGACAGGGAGAGTGCAGAGTATTGCTACGACCGAGAAAGCCTTGCTGTAAAGGCAGAAAAAAGCCTTGAAACTTCAATCGTAAGTCAGATTCTTATTGAAAAGAGTATTGCAGGTTGGAAAGAAATCGAATTTGAGGTTATCCGTGATAAGGAAAATAACTGTATAAGCGTTTCAAGTGTTGAAAGTATTGACCCTGTTGGTATTCATACAGGTGACAGTATCGTTGTTATCCCTGCACAGACTTTGACAGACCCTGAATTTACTCGTCTTCGTCGTGCATCAAGAAAGATTGTTTCCAAATTAGGTGTTGAGGGTAGCTGTAATGTTCAGTTTGCTTTAAGCCCTGACGGAAAGCAGTATTTTATAACAGGTATTGACCCTCGTGTAAGCCGTACATCTGCTCTTGTTTCAAAGGCAACAGGCTACAGAATTGCTTATGTTTCAGCAAAAATTGCCCTCGGAAAATCACTTTTTGAAATAGAAAATGATGTTACAGGCTGTACAACTGCTTGTAATGAACCTGCAATGGATTACTGTGCAGTTAAATTTCCGAAATGGTCATTTGAAAGCTTCCGTAAGGCAAATAGAACACTTGGTACAATGATGAAAGCAACAGGTGAGAGTCTTACTATCGGTACTGGCTTCGAGCTTGCGTTTATGAAGGGTGTTCGTAGCGTAAATAAGAACCATCTTCCAAAACTTGAAAACTTTGCAGAAATTTCTGATGATGAACTTAAGGAAGTTATAAAGAAATCAGATGATAACCGTATTTTTGCGATTTATGAAGCACTTTTAAGAGGTGTTTCAGTTGACGAATTGAACTCACTTACAAATATCGACAAATGGTTCCTTAATAAGTTTAAGAATATCGCTGATACAGAAAAATTGCTAAAAAATAATTATAGTCAGGAAGTTTACGAATCTGCTAAAAATATGGGCTTTACAGATAAAGCAATTGAAGAAATTACAGGTGTTGAGACTCCCGATTCTCTTTCAGCAGTTTTCAATAGTGTTGACACTTGTTCAGCAGAATTTGATGCCCAAAAGCCATATTTCTATTCAGTTTACGGAACTGATAACGAAGCAGAAATTTTTATAAATGCAAATAAAACAGACAAGAAAAAAGTTCTTGTTGTAGGTTCTGGTCCGTCAGTTACAGGTCGAAGCGGTGACAATGATTACTGTACGGTTCATTGTATTAATTCCTTGAAATCTCAGGGCTTTGAAGTGGTTGTAATCAACAATAACCCTGCTTCCGTTACAACTGATTATAATGTTGCTGACAGAGTTTATATCGACCCGTTGAGTGACGAGGATATTCTCAATGTTGTTAAAACGGAAAAGCCTCAGTATGCCGTTGTCCTTTTTGGCGGTGAAGACGCAATAAAAACTTCAGAGATACTTAATGAATGCGGTGTTGAGGTTTTAGGTCCCGATTATGACTTCTATCGTAAAATCACGAATAAAATCGAATTTTTTGATATTCTCGACTATGCAAATGTTAAGCACACCAGCAGTAAAAAGCTTTATGTGGGCACTTGCATTGAAGCACACGTAATTTCAGATGGTGAAAACTATTTTGTTCCTGCACTTTGTGAGCATATTGAAAAAGCACATATTAATTCAGGTGACTCAATTTCAGTTGCACCAACAGTAAGTCTTAATGACTCAATGCTTCAGACAGTTGAAGAATATATTAAAAATATTGTTGCTGAATTACCGTTCAAGGGTGCTCTTGATATTCAGTTTGTTGTTTTCGATAATGACCTTTATGTTACAAAAGCATCAGTTACAAACACAACTCTTGTGCCATTCGTGTCAAAGGCTTCCGGCTTTGATGTTGTTGATATGGCAACTCGCTGTATGGCAGGGGAAAAGCTTTCAGTTACAGGAATTAACAGAATTAGCAATAATTATTATGTAAGAGTACCTGTTTTCAGCTTTGAAAAGCTTAAGGGTGACGATATGCTCCTTGGTGAAAAGACAAAGTCAACAGGTGATGTTCTCGGCATTGGTGACACATTTGACAACGCTCTCTTAAAGGGTATGTTGGCTTCCGGTATGCGAATCAAGAGAACAGGCTCTGTCCTTGTTTCCGTAAGTGAAAACGATAAATCTGAAACAGCAAAAATGGCAGAGGAATTTTTAGCACAGGGCTTTAAGATTTATGCAACAAGCGATACTGCAAAAATCCTTAACTCAAATCATATTGCTACAAATACTGCAAGCTGTGAACAGGCTGTCCAGATGATAAATTCAAACAAATTCTCTTATGTTATCTCAACACTTGAACATAATAAGAATACAGATGAAGAAATCATCCGTCGTACTGCTCTTATGAAAAAAGTGCCTGTGTTCACATCTGTTCAGAGTGCATACACATTCTCAAAATCTCTTGCAAACAATAATGTTATGGAAGAGTTGGAGGTTACAGATATATGATTATTATGTCTGTAGATTATGGTGATGTGAGAACGGGAATTGCAGTCTGTGACAAAATGCAGATTCTGGCTTCTCCCGTGTGTGTAATCACTGAAAAGGACAGAGAAAAGTTAGCAGAAAAGGTAAGGGAAATCGCAATCGAGAGAAAAGTTGAACGCATTTGCGTCGGTGTTCCGCAGAATATGGACGGAAGCTATGGCTTCAGAAGTGAAGCGTGTAAGGAATTTGGTGAACTTTTAAGAGATGTGACAGGTCTTGAAGTCGATTATCAGAACGAAAGACTTACTACCGTTTCTGCCCACAATATTCTTAATGCAGTTGACGTTCGCGGTAAAAAGAGAAAAGCAGTTGTTGACGCTGTTTCCGCTGTTCTTATTCTTGAAGATTATATGAATTCAATAAAGAATAAATAGTTGACACAAAATAACAAAATTTAAGCTTGGTACTGTTGTAAAATAGTACCAGGCTTTTTTTGTGTGGTGATTTTATTGATTGTGTATGTTGATGTGCTTATTGTTCTTAATACTCTTGTTAATTACTTTATTCTCCTTGGTGTACGGAAAATTACAAGAGCTTATACAGTCCATTGGAGAATAGCATTGGGTGCTTTGTCAGCAGGGTTTTCGTCACTTCTGATTTTTATTGAGGATTTAGGTTTTATAATGACCTTACTTAAAATCCTTACTGCAGTATTCACAACAGCCATAACCTTTGGAATAATGCCATTTAAAAGCTATCTGAAAAGACTTTTTCTTCTTTTTGCAATAACCTTTATATTCGGTGGTTTTGTACTTGCAGTTTACATATTCTTTGATAAAGATATAATGATTTACTCAAACGGAATCGTCTATTTTGATGTCAGTATGACATTTCTTGTAGTCTGCTCCGTTATTTCATATTTAATTATCACAATCATTTCAAAAATTACTGATAAGAAAGCACCAAAAAGTAAGGAATACATTGTCACAATTCAGAATAACGGCAAAAACATCACTTGCAACTCACTTATGGATACAGGGAATAATCTTTGTGACCCCTTTTCAGCATATCCTGTAATTATGGTTGATAAAAGCATATTTTCACAGCTTTTCAATGAGGAAAAAATACGACTTATACCTGTTTCAACTGTAAATGGTGACTCGCTAATCCGTGCATTTAAACCTGAAAAATTATCAATAAATAACTTCTCAACTGATAAAGTTTATATAGGTGAAAGTAATACAAATCTTGATGAATATAAAGTCATTCTAAATATTAATCTTGAAGGAGAAATACATAATGAATAAATTCTTATTGAAATTAAAAACACTGTTTTTAAAACTCTTTAAAGGCGGAATTTATTATATAAACGGAACGATAAATCTGCCTGAACCATTAAGCCTTGAGGAAGAACAACTTTTAAGTGAAAAACTGTCGTTGGGTGATGATAATGCAAGAGAAAAACTGATTGTACATAATCTTCGACTTGTAGTATATATTGCAAAGAAGTTTGAAAATTCAGGAGTAAGTCTTGATGACTTAATTTCAATCGGAACCATAGGACTCATTAAAGCCGTCAACACATTTTCTCCTGAAAAGAATATCAAATTAGCAACTTATGCATCTCGTTGTATAGAAAACGAAATACTGATGTATTTAAGAAAAATTGCATCACAAAAAATGGTTGTTTCCCTTGACGAGCCGCTTAATGTTGACTGGGACGGAAACGAGCTTATGCTTGCAGATGTCTTGGGTAGTGATGTTGACGAAATTAGCCGTGAAATCGAAGAAGATGATGAAAAAAGAATACTCATTCAGATAATAGAGGATTTACCGAAAAGGGAAAAGAAAATTATTGAAATGCGATTTGGAATCGGTGATAAAGAAGAACTGACTCAAAAGGAAGTTGCAGATATAATGGGTATTTCCCAAAGTTATATTTCAAGGCTTGAGAAAAGAATAATCAAAAAACTCGGAAACAAACTCAAAGCACAAATAAAATGACAAAAATTTGTATAAAAAAATTTAAAAAAAGTATGTAAAAAAATATACACTTGTGTTATAATGTAAAGGATAATGAAGAGGTGCGTAATTTTGTGCCTCAAAAAGGAAAAGAAGGGTGTAATTATGACTTACGATGTAGCAATTGTAGGTGCTGGTGTAGTAGGCGGTCTTATTGCACGAGAGCTTAGCCGATTTAATGTTAAAGTGGCTTTGCTTGAAAAGTGTAATGATGTTGCTATGGGTACTACTAAGGCTAATAGTGCTATTGTGCATGGCGGTTTTGATGCACAGAATGGTACACTTAAGGCAAAGCTTAATGTTCAGGGAACATTGATGATGCCTGAGGTTTGTGAAAAACTTTCAGTTCCGTTCAAAAAGAATGGTTCAGTTGTTGTTGCTTTTTCTGAAAAGGAAATGGAACACGTAAAAGAACTCTATGAACGTGGTATTAAAAACGGTGTTCCTGAGCTTTCAGTAATTGACCGTGACGAGCTTCGCAGAATTGAACCAAATATCAGTGATGAGGCTGTTGGTGCATTGCTTTCAGAGAGTGCAGGTATTGTTTGCCCTTATGAGCTTACAATTGCAGCAGTTGAAAACGCAGTTACAAACGGTGTTGAATTTATCAGAAACTGTGAAGTAAAGGCTATTACAGAAAAAACAGACGGTTATGTACTTAATACAACTGCTGGGGATATCAACGCAAAATTTATTATCAACGCAGCAGGTAATTTCTCTGATGAATTGGCAAAGATGGTTGGGGATAATTCAATCGAGCTTATTCCAAGAAAAGGCGAGTATTATGTTCTTGATAAGTCAGTTGGTAATCTTGCAATCCATACAATTTTCCAGTGTCCTAATGAAATGGGTAAAGGTATTCTTGTAACACCTACTGTTGACGGTAATCTTCTTATCGGACCGACAGCACTTAATATTGAGGATAAAGAGGATGTTACAACAACTCCTGAAGGACTTCGTGATATTGTTGAAAAGGCACTTAAATCTGTTCCGATTGTTTCAACAAGAAATGCAATCACATCTTTCGCAGGTGTCCGTGCACATCCTGTTAATGATGATTTCATTATCGGCTGGTGCGATAAGAGTGAAAACTTCTTAAATGTTGCAGGTGTTGAGTCACCGGGACTTTCATCTGCTCCTGCTATTGCTCTTTTCGTTCGTGAGATTCTTAGTGAAAAACTTGAACTCACAGAAAAAGATAATTATACAGATACAAGAGAAGAACCTGTTCGTTTCCGTCACATGAGTGATGATGAAAGAGCAGAGCTCATAAAGAAAAATCCTGCTTACGGCAGAATCGTTTGCCGTTGTGAAACTATCACAGAGGGCGAAATCATTGACGCTATTAAAGCTCCTGCAGGGGCAAGAGATGTTGACGGTGTTAAGCGTAGAACACGTGCAGGTATGGGACGTTGTCAGGGTGGTTTCTGCGGAAGCAAGGTTGTTGAAATTCTTGCTCGTGAATTAGGTGTTCCAATGAGCGAAATCACAAAATTCGGCGGCGACTCAAAAATTATTTACGAGAGAACAAAGTGAGGTGAAATCGGTATGTTAAATTATGAACTTGTTGTTGTAGGTGGCGGTCCTGCAGGTATGGCAGCAGCCCTTGAAGCAAAAGAAAACGGAGTAGAGAGCATTATCGTTTTAGAACGTGCTGAAACTCTTGGCGGTATTCTTGAACAGTGTATTCATACCGGTTTCGGTCTTCATTATTTTGGTGAAGAACTTTCAGGTCCTGAATATGCAGGTCGTTTTATGAAACTTCTTGAGGATACAGATATTGTTGTTAAAACAGATACAATGGTTCTCGATGTTGCTTCAGATAATGTTGTAACAGCAGTTAATAAGAAAGACGGTCTTCTTAAAATTCAGGCAAAAGCAGTTGTTCTTGCAATGGGCTGTCGTGAAAGACCTCGTGGTGCATTGAGTATTGCAGGTAGCCGTTGTTCAGGTATTATGACTGCAGGCACTGCACAGAAATATGTTAATATTGACGGATATATGCCGGGTCACGAAGTTGTTATCTTAGGTTCAGGTGACATTGGTCTGATTATGGCTCGTCGTATGACTCTTGAGGGTGCAAAGGTTAAGATGGTTTGTGAACTTATGCCATATTCAGGCGGTCTTACAAGAAATATTGTTCAGTGTCTTGATGACTTTGGTATTCCGCTTAAGCTTAGCTGTACAGTTGTGGCAACTCACGGTAAGGACAGACTTGAGGGTGTTACAATCGCAAAGGTTGACGAAAGACTTCAGCCAATTCCGGGAACAGAAGAATATGTTCCTTGCGATACATTGATGTTGTCCGTTGGTCTTATTCCTGAAAATGAGCTTTCAAAGAATGCAGGACTTCAGCTTGACAATATTACAAACGGCCCACGAGTTGACGAATATCGTGAAACTGAACACGCAGGTGTGTTTGCTTGCGGTAATGTTCTTCAGGTTCACGACCTTGTTGACTATGTTACAGAGGAAAGCCAGATTGCAGGTCTTGGTGCTGCAAAGTACATCAAGGGTGAAAAGGTAACAGGCGAATGTGTTTATACAAAGGGTATTAACGGTGTCCGTTACATAGTTCCGCAGCGAATTAATCACGAAACTGATACTGATGTTAAGCTTTATTTCCGTGTTGGTGCAGTTTTTAATAATGCAAAGATTATCGTTGAGTGCGACGGCAAAGAAATCCTTTCAAAGAAAAAGGTTAAACTTTGTCCCGGTGAAATGGAATATGTTACTCTCAAACAGTCAGTTATCAAGGAACTTCCTGTTAATGCAGAGATTACAGTAAGAGTGGAGGCATAAGAAAATGGAAAACAGAGAACTTGTATGTGTTGCTTGTCCTTTAGGATGCCCTATAACTGTAACATTTGATGCAGATGGTAATGTAGAAACAGTTACAGGTAATACTTGTAAGCGTGGCGATGCTTATGCTCGTACAGAGGTTACAAATCCAACAAGAATGCTCACAACAACAGTTAAGGTTGTAGGTGGCAAGAGTTATGTTGTGCCTGTAAAATCAGCAAACCCTATTCCAAAGGGTATGATGTTTGAATGTATGGAAGTTATAAATAAAGCATCTGTTAAAGCACCTGTAAACATCGGTGATGTAGTTATCGAAAATATTCTCGGTACAGGTGTGGATATTATTGCGACAAATTATGCAGAATAAGAAAAGTTTTGAGTTGGCGGCGGAAGTAATTCCGTCGCCACGTCAATTAGAGTGGCAAAAATTAGAAATGTACGCTTTCTGTCATTTCGGTACAAATACTTTTACAGGTCGTGAATGGGGTGACGGTACTGCTCCTGCGTCTGTTTTTAATCCTAAAAAGATGGATGCTCGTCAATGGGCAAAAGAGATTAAAAATGCAGGATTAAAAGCAATTATCCTTACTTGTAAGCATCACGACGGCTTTTGTTTGTGGCAAAGTGATTATACAGACTATTGTATGAAAAACAGCCCATATAAAAACGGTAAAGGTGATATTGTAAAAGAAGTCAGCGATGCTTGTCGTGAAATGGGGCTTAAATTCGGTGTCTATCTTTCTCCCTGGGATAGACACGAAGCCACTTATGGTACAGGCGAAGAATATAATAATTATTTTATAAATCAACTTACAGAACTTGCAACGAAATATGGTGACATTTTCTGTTTCTGGTTTGACGGTGCTTGCGGTGAAGGCAAAAACGGTAAAAAACAGATTTATGATTGGAACAGATACTTTTCTGTTGTCCGTAAATTACAGCCGAATGCAGTAATATCTATCTGTGGGCCTGATGTCCGTTGGTGCGGTAATGAGGCAGGAAAATCAAGAGAATCCGAGTGGAGCGTTGTTCCTGCATTTGTTGGTAATCAGGACTATACTGCGGAGCTTTCTCAGCAAGAGGACAACCCTGAATTTTCAAAAAAGGTTGATGCTAAAACTCAGGATTTAGGCAGTCGTGAATTTATCGACGGAATAACTAATTTTATATGGTATCCTGCCGAGGTTGATGTTTCAATCAGACCGGGTTGGTTTTATCATAGACGAGAAGACTTTAAAGTTAAATCCCTAAAGAAGCTTATGCAGATTTATTGGGGTAGTGTAGGTGGAAATTCCTCATTACTTCTCAATATCCCACCTGATAAGAACGGACTTTTATCTAAATATGATGTTCGTGCACTTCGCAAATTCGGTAACGAATTGAGAAAAGAATTTCCTGAAAATCTTGCTAAAGACTGTAAGGTGACTGCAACATCTCAACTTGATGATGAACATAGTGCAGATAATATTCTCAAAGAAAATGGTTATTGGCAATGTGGAGTTGGGGATAATGAACCGGAAATCATCATTGATTTTGATGAGCCAATAATTGCTGATAAAATTGTTTTAAAGGAAAATATTGCAACAGGACAACAGATTGAAAGCTTTGATATTTATGTGGATAACGGAAGTAACTTTTTTAATGTTTGTTCCTCTACCGTAATAGGAGCAAAACGAATCTGTCGTTTTGAAAAACAAAGAATCAACAGAATTGTTATCGTTATTACATCATATCGTGTAAAAGCAACTCTCAACTCAGTTGAAATATATTGCAAAGTTTAATTGAATGTAGGGCGGGGGCTTGCTCCCGCCATTGTTGTGTTTGTATATATTATAATTTGTCGAGATATTCGTAGGGGCGATTCATGAATCGCCCGAATGAGGT